>NZ_JAECVY010000014.1:0-58918 GCF_016055075.1 Thermoactinomyces sp. CICC 10522
CAGCAATGTGTTCAGCTGACGGATACGAATCGGTCGAGGGCTTATCCTACTACTTCTCTTCCACTTGCAACCCTTATTCCAATCTTATTTTCAGGGTGTATCAAAGGATCACCTTGATGTAAAATAAAGCTTGACTATGTTGAAAGAAGATAATATAATAGTTACTGTCTTTCAATAGCCCACTTGTTATGTTCCTCAGTAGCTCAATGGTAGAGCACCCGGCTGTTAACCGGTAGGTTGCAGGTTCGAGTCCTGCCTGAGGAGCCAGATATGCTTCCTTAGCTCAGTTGGCAGAGCGCTTCCATGGTAAGGAAGAGGTCACCAGTTCGAGCCTGGTAGGAAGCTCCATGAAATGGCCCGTTGGTGAAGCGGTTTAACACACCAGCCTTTCACGCTGGCATGCAGGGGTTCGAATCCCCTACGGGTCACCACAAAAGTGGACGCTTAGCTCAGCTGGGAGAGCATCTGCCTTACAAGCAGAGGGTCGGCGGTTCGATCCCGTCAGCGTCCACCATTTGATGCGGAGGGATACCAAAGTGGCCAACTGGGGCGGACTGTAAATCCGCTGGCATTGCCTTCGTAGGTTCGAATCCTACTCCCTCCACCATTCCTTAAGTGTTGGGGAATAGCCAAGCGGTAAGGCAACGGACTTTGACTCCGTGATGCGTAGGTTCGAATCCTACTTCCCCAGCCAATGTTTGAGCCATTAGCTCAGTTGGTAGAGCACCTGACTTTTAATCAGGGTGTCGAAGGTTCGAGTCCTTCATGGCTCACCATTATGCGGAAGTGGCTCAGGGGTAGAGCATCGCCTTGCCAAGGCGAGGGTCGCGGGTTCGAATCCCGTCTTCCGCTCCATTCCTTCTCTTAATACAAGGTGAAGGTTTTTTTCTTGCCAAATTTACGGCCCGTTGGTGAAGCGGTTTAACACACCAGCCTTTCACGCTGGCATGCAGGGGTTCGAATCCCCTACGGGTCACCAAAAGCGGACGCTTAGCTCAGCTGGGAGAGCATCTGCCTTACAAGCAGAGGGTCGGCGGTTCGATCCCGTCAGCGTCCACCAGATGGAGCTGTGGTGTAGAGGCCTAACATGCCTGCCTGTCACGCAGGAGATCGCGGGTTCGAATCCCGTCAGCTCCGCCATTATTTTGAGCCATTAGCTCAGTTGGTAGAGCACCTGACTTTTAATCAGGGTGTCGAAGGTTCGAGTCCTTCATGGCTCACCACATTATGCGGAAGTGGCTCAGGGGTAGAGCATCGCCTTGCCAAGGCGAGGGTCGCGGGTTCGAATCCCGTCTTCCGCTCCAGATGTGCGGGTGTAGTTCAATGGTAGAACATCGGCCTTCCAAGCCGAATGCGAGGGTTCGATTCCCTTCACCCGCTCCATGTTAATATTCCTCAGTAGCTCAATGGTAGAGCACCCGGCTGTTAACCGGTAGGTTGCAGGTTCGAGTCCTGCCTGAGGAGCCAGAAATGCTTCCTTAGCTCAGTTGGCAGAGCGCTTCCATGGTAAGGAAGAGGTCACCAGTTCGAGCCTGGTAGGAAGCTCCATGAAACGGCCCGTTGGTGAAGCGGTTTAACACACCAGCCTTTCACGCTGGCATGCAGGGGTTCGAATCCCCTACGGGTCACCACAAAAGCGGACGCTTAGCTCAGCTGGGAGAGCATCTGCCTTACAAGCAGAGGGTCGGCGGTTCGATCCCGTCAGCGTCCACCATTTGATGTGGAGGGATACCAAAGTGGCCAACTGGGGCGGACTGTAAATCCGCTGGCATTGCCTTCGTAGGTTCGAATCCTACTCCCTCCACCATTCCTTAAGTGTTGGGGAATAGCCAAGCGGTAAGGCAACGGACTTTGACTCCGTGATGCGTAGGTTCGAATCCTACTTCCCCAGCCAATGTTTGAGCCATTAGCTCAGTTGGTAGAGCACCTGACTTTTAATCAGGGTGTCGAAGGTTCGAGTCCTTCATGGCTCACCATATTATGCGGAAGTGGCTCAGGGGTAGAGCATCGCCTTGCCAAGGCGAGGGTCGCGGGTTCGAATCCCGTCTTCCGCTCCAACTTGAAAAAGAGGACTTCGTTGAGTTCATCCAACGAAGTCCTCTTTTTTGTATGTCGTGCTGCAATCCGTTTTTTTATTTCGGGGAAGCCAGACAGGTACGAATCAATCTGCCCAAACAAAAACGATGAGAGAAATCGGGCAGGAAAGTACAGAATAAAGAAGACCGAGGGAGCATTTGCGTGACCGGAAACCCGAACCGTGTAATAAATCTCATAAGAAAAGATCAATCCCGAATATAACAGAAAGACGCCTGCATGACGGTTTTTTTTATTGTTGGAAGAAAAAGCATCGGTGAGCAGGATGGGTTACTCATTATGCAATCCCGGTCAGCGGAGATCAGGCGGATGAACATATTCTTGTTCCAAGGCAAAGATATGGGCTAATCCTACCGTGCAAGTGATTGGTCTTCACAGAAACTGACAATCTTGATCAAGAGGGAATGCGGAGAAACCAGTGAACGGATGCAGTTTCGTGAAATGCCGGGCAGCCGGTTTCGTCCGGAAAAGAGATCAATGAGAAATGCATTTGTCCTGTGCCATGGGTTGTTCCCGATCCGGCATTTTTTGGTGCGGGGCAAGATCACGGCTCATCAATTTTCTCCGATTATCCTGGATTCTATCAATCTATCTATTAAATTTTTAATAAGAATGGTGCACGATCATTAAAAATGTGCTACTTTATTCCTCTTATTTGAATAAATATACCAAAATAAGCAGATTATTTCCAAAATATTTCTGTAAGTAAATGAAATTCTGTGCTAAAATGAAAGCGCTTCGTTCATCAGATTGTTGATCATCCAATACCTTGTATTTCATACGCCTGTAGTTCGATAAAAAGGAGAATGGCTATGGAAAAGAAACCGATTACGATTATTGGCATGCCAATGGATCTCGGTCAAGGGCGCCGGGGAGTTGATATGGGTCCGAGTGCCATTCGCTATGCTTCAGCGCAAGCTTTGTTGCAAAAGCTTGGATATGAAGTGGAAGATTTGGGTGATTTGCACGTGCCCAGTCCCGAATCAAAGTCAGCGGGTGATCCAAAGTTAAAATATTTGAATGAAATCAGGGATGTCTGCGAAAAATTGGCTGAAACCGTCTCCGGGGTGATTGCGCGCGATCGTTTCCCGCTTGTGTTGGGCGGAGATCACAGTATGGCAATCGGAACAATAGCAGGTGCAGCAGCGCAGTATGAAAATATGGGGGTTATTTGGTATGATGCCCACGGGGATTTAAATACAGGGGAAACCTCTCCTTCAGGTAACATCCATGGAATGTCCCTGGCGGTCAGTCTTGGAATTGGTCATCCGGACCTGGTGAATATCGGCGGATTTGCCCCCAAGGTACGACCGGAACATACGGTGATTATCGGGGCTCGGGAGCTGGACCCGGGTGAGCGGGACTTGATCGGTCAGCTTGGGATCAAGGTGTTTACCATGCATGAAATCGATCGCCTCGGCATGGCGCGTGTGATGGAGGAAGCCATCGGGATCGTCTCCAATGGAACGGATGGCGTTCATTTAAGCCTGGATCTGGATGGGCTTGATCCGAAAGATGCTCCCGGAGTAGGAACACCGGTACCGGGTGGGGTTACTTACAGAGAGAGCCATCTGGCCATGGAGATGCTGGCAGAGGCAGGGATTGTGACATCCGCCGAATTTGTCGAAGTGAACCCGATTTTGGATCGGGAAAATCAGACAGCAAAAGTGGCAGTTGCCCTCATGGGATCTGTATTTGGACAAAAAGTGCTATAATCAGAGCCTGTCGCGTAACCTTCGATGGTTGCGCTTTTTTATGGATGCTTCGCTGTAACGGCTTAAAGAAGGAAAGGAAAAAAGTGTCGCTTTGTACTTCACCGCACATTATGGCATAATAAAAAAAGATCGAAAAATGAATGTTTATACATTAACCAAAATTTTTTTATTTAATTTATCAAATTTTATGCCTAAATTCTATTATTCAATTTTGAGCGACTCAGAGAAAGAAGGAGGGAAATAAGAAGCGATTGATTTTTAGGATGAAGCATCGTTCTTTTATCGATTGTAAAAGGGATGGTTGTGAAACTTTTAGCAAGAGCCGGGATCGTCTCCGCCTGCGTCCCGAGTGGGGATTCCCGCGACGGAAGCAAAGAGGGCTTCATGTTTTGGTGCATCCGGCCGCTTTTTTCCCAGCGGTTACCGGTTGCTGAAGTCTTGTGTAAATCTGAACATGAGCGATATGGCGGTTACCCGCAAGACCTAGCGTGCAATGAGTCAGGGGGGATCGGAGCAGTATCGACTTCTTTTGGTAAACAGAAAGGCCTTCGCTGATTGATGAACATAAAAGCTTTCTCATATGAAGGGGTGACGGAATGAATCCTTTAGCAAAACAGGCTTCAGCCAATGAGAATCCGTTAAGGCGGGATGTGCGCTTTCTCGGTCATATTCTGGGCGATGTTCTCGTGATGCAAGGAGGAAAAGAACTCCTCGACCGTGTCGAAAAAATTCGCGAACTGACCAAGCAGCTTCGCCGCTCCTATGATCCTGCCGTGCTGGACCAATGCAAATCGGAGATCCGTCAGCTATCGCCGCAGATGCGTCAGAATGTGATCCGTGCATTCGCCATCTACTTCCAGTTGGTCAATATTGCCGAGCAAAACCACAGGGTACGGCGGCATCGTTTTTATCGCCGGTCCGAGGCAGGAGTTGTTCAACCATTTTCGATTGAACATGCAGTTCAGGAGTTGAAAGAAAAAGGCATGACTGCGGAACAAGTGGAGAAAGCATTGCCGTTTCTCTCGCTTGAGCTGGTGATCACTGCCCACCCGACGGAAGCGATGAGGCGAACGACGCTCGATATCCATCACCGCATCGCCGAACTGATGATGAAACTGGATCATCCTTACACCACCGAAACAGAGCGGGAAGAGATCCGCAGAAATCTCTTGGGTGAAGTGACGGCTTTATGGCAAAGTGATGAATTGCGGAGACGGAAACCGACCGTGATGGATGAGGTTCGCAATGGGCTTTACTACATTGACGAAACGCTGTTTGAAGTTTTGCCCGTCGTTCATCAAGAGCTGACCCGCTGTTTAAACCGCATTTACCCCGAGAAGAAGTGGCAGGTTCCTTCCTTTTTGCGCTTTGGTTCCTGGATTGGCGGAGACCGTGACGGAAACCCTTCGGTTACACCGGACGTAACCTGGAATACGCTGGTGCTGCAAAGAAATTTGATCATCCGAAAATACAAAGAAGCTTTGCAAAGCCTGATTAAAAAACTGAGTTATTCCACGCGGAGAGTGTCCATTTCCGATGCGCTTTGCGAGTCTCTGCTAAGGGATGAAGCAGAGGTGCAGCTGGAAGATGTCGGGCAGGGGAAATGGCGGAATGAGAACGAACCTTATCGCCGCAAGTGCACTTTTATGTTAGCCAGGTTACATCATACGCGTACCGGCAAAAAGGAGTTGGGGGCTTACCGGACAGCCGGAGAATTTATTCGCGATTTAACCTTGATTCAGGAAAGTCTGCGTTTGCATCATGCAGATGTCCTGGCCGATCATGATCTGGCCCATCTGATTCGCCAGGTGGAATTGTTCGGTTTTCATCTGCTCACCTTGGATATTCGCCAGCACAGCGCCGAACATGAAAAAGCGTTAACCGAAATATTGGGTAAATTGGGAATTGAGGAACGATATGATCGATTGCCGGAGCAGGAGAAAATCTCTTTACTGACCGAATTGTTGCAAGATCCGAGGCCTCTTACTTCCCCTTTTGCCAGCTACTCCCCGGATACGGAAAAATGTTTGGAGCTCTTTCGCATGATCGCCAGAGCAAAACAGGAATTTGGCGAAGAAGCGATCCGCAATTACTTAATCAGCATGACCCAGGGGACGAGCGACTTGCTCGAAGTGGTTTTGTTCGCGAAAGAAGTGGGACTGCACCGTTTGCACGGCGGCAAAGAATCAAGGCTCCATGCCGTTCCGCTCCTGGAAACCATTGACGACCTGCACCGGGCCGAAGAGATTATGGAAGCATATTTTCAGCATCCCGCCTTTATTCCCTTCTATCATGGAGAGCAGCCGGGGCAAGAAATTATGCTCGGGTATTCCGACAGCAACAAAGACGGGGGTGTGATTACTGCGAACTGGGAGTTGTATCAAGCCCAGCTGAGACTGAACCGCCTGGCGGAGAAGTATGGGCTGAGACTGAAATTTTTCCATGGTCGGGGAGGAGCATTGGGGCGCGGTGGCGGACCTTTGCATCGCAATATCCTGGCAAATCCCGATTCCGCTTTGCTGGGGGGCATCAAGATCACGGAACAGGGGGAAGTGCTTTCGTCCCGTTATTCGCTGAGGCCGATTGCACTCCGGAGTTTGGAACAGGCAACGGCGTCTTTGCTCCTTTCGACCACGACCGCAGTGACGAATGGACATCATGAACTTGATCCGGCATGGGAGAAGGCGATTGAGGAAGTGTCGGGATACGCATTGGAACAATATCAGCAACTCGTCTTTGGCGATGCTGACTTCCTTGGCTTCTTCAACGATGTGACCCCGCTTCCGGAGATAGGGGAACTGAAAATCGGCTCTCGTCCCGCCAGACGCAAAAACAGTCAACAATTTGAAGATCTGAGGGCGATCCCCTGGGTGTTTGCGTGGACGCAGACGCGTTACCTCTTCCCGGCCTGGTTCGCTGCCGGAACGGGACTGGGAAAATATCTCGAGCGAAACGGGGAGAAGGGATTGCGCCTTTTGCGCGAGATGTATCAAATGTGGCCGTTTTTCCATTCCCTGATCGACAATTTGCAGATGGCTCTGGCAAAAGCCGATTTGGTTATCGCCCGTGAGTACACGTCGCTGGCTAAAGATTCAGCGGCCGGAGAGCGGCTGTTTAAACTGATTGAAAAAGAATTTATGCTTACGCGCGAAAAAGTGCTCGCGATTTCGGAACAGGAGGAATTGCTGGATCGTGTGCCTGTCATTCAGGAATCGATTCGCCTGCGTAATCCTTACGTTGATCCTCTTAGCTTTATCCAGGTCTTTTTGCTTGCCAAACGGAGAAAAGAAGAAAATGATCAAACCCTGGCCGATTCCCTTTTGGAAGAAGTGCTGCTGACGATTAACGGGATCGCCGCCGGGCTCAGAAATACGGGTTAAAAAGCGCAGAATGTTTCCTGCCTGCTCATTTGGGGCAGGTTCTTTTTTGTGTGGGATTTTATTGCGGGGGCGGGTTACGGACACCTGTGCTCCTCATTTTCCGCGGCAGCCGGTTAGGGGGTTTCCCATCCGCTGCGATATAATGGAAGAATAACGGGTGATGGAATGCATCGCAGCAATGATGTAGCATAATAATGGGGAACTGAATGGATGGAGGGGACGCATGCAGTCTTTGTTGGAGATTCGCAGTTACTTGAATGATATTATTGATATATTGATCGTCAGCTATATAATCTATCATCTGTTAAAACTTTTGCGTGGTACCAGAGCCGTTCAACTTTTAAAAGGACTTACCGTTCTGATCATCATCTGGTTGATCAGCAACGTATTTCATCTTCGCACACTGGAATGGCTGATTCAAAACCTGTTTTCCGTCGGTGTCATTGCGGTGATCATCATTTTTCAGCCGGAGTTGCGCCGCGCATTGGAGCAACTGGGAAGAGGCGGTTTTTTCGGACGGAGTGTCCAGGCGGAAGATCAGATCGTCACCAGTGTGGTCAGCGATATAGCCAAAGCGGTTTCAACTCTGGCCAAGCAGCATACGGGAGCCCTGATCGTAATTGAAAGGCAGACAGGGCTGTCTGATTATATAGAATCGGGAACGTTGCTGGAAGCGAAGTTAAGCCCGGAATTGATTCGCAATATCTTCATTCCCAAAGGTCCTTTGCACGACGGGGCGGTTATCATTCGCCGGGATCAGCTGATGGCGGCGGGGTGTTATCTGCCTTTGAGCGAAAGCCCTTATATCAGCAGGGAATTGGGGACGCGCCATCGTGCCGGGATCGGCATTTCCGAAATGTCCGATGCGGTTACTGTGATCGTCTCTGAAGAAACGGGCCAGATCTCGCTGGCGGTGCATGGGCGTCTGGAGCGAAACCTGAGTGAAGAAACGCTGGTATCCCGGTTATATGAAGAATTGAAGCCGCCGGAGAAATTTGCGGTTGTATTTTGGTCGCGCAAGGAGAAAGAAGGGAAGAGGACGGATGAATAAATGGCTTCAAAATGACTGGATTTTGCGGATCATTTCGTTGGCTTTGGCCATCCTGCTATGGTCGGCTGTAACCGACACCTCCCTCTCTTCATCTTCAAGCGATACGCATATTCGGGAAGCAACGGTCCAAGTGAAGTACGATGACGAACACTACGATCTGGTCGGAAAACCCCCAAAAGTGGAATTGATCGTAGAAGGCAACCAAGCCTTCTTCGGGCATTTTTCGACGAATTATCGCCTTTATGTCGATGCACGGCGTGTTGGGGCGGGAACACATCAGTTACCGGTTCAGGTGAAAGGATTGCCGTATCCTGTCGATGCCCGGGTGGAGCCGGCGCGGATCGATGTGACCCTGGTTCCCAAGCTGCAAAAGGAGATGCATGTGGAACCGGAATTGATCGGAAGCGTCCCGGACGGCTTTAAAGCGGGGACTCCCGTGATCAATCCGGACAAAGTATTGGTAAAAGGAACGGAAGCGGAACTGAAAAAGGTAACTTCTGTCAAAGCGATTGTCAATTTGAATAATAAGAAGAAATCAGTGAATCAAGTCATTGTACTCCAAGCATACGGTGAAAACGGACCTTTATCCAACGTCGAAATTGAGCCGAAAACCGCAGTGGTGCAGGTTCCGATCAGCATTCCCGGCAAGACCGTGCCTCTTTCAATCGAACCGGGGAAAGCGCCGCCCCCCGAATACGCCGTAGCCGGGATCGATACCAATGTGGATCAGATTACCGTGTACGGACCGATGTCATATCTGAATCATTTACAATTTTATGCAGGTCCCCGGCCTGATTTATCGGACATAACGGAAGACACAACGTTGGTGATGCCGGTTCCGGTTCATAGTCCGGCCATAAAAGTGGAACCCAAAGAAATAAAAATCTATGTTAAAATGATTCCTGCTGAGACAAAAGTGATCAAGAACGTTCCATTGGAAGTAACAGGATTAAATGGAGGGGTGAATGCCCGGATCCTTTCACCGTCCGATGCGAAATTGAATATCACTCTTTCAGGAGCACCCAAACAGATCGACCAGCTTGGTGCAGCAGATGTACGGGCACTGGTGGATGTTTCAAATCTGTCCGCTGGAGTCCATGATGTGCCAATCCGGTTTGTTCTTCCTTCCTACGTGCAGGTCGTGGGTCAAGATAAGTTAAAAGCAAAGATCCAAATTTTAGGGTAACGGATTTGTTGGTTGCTTACATGAGGAGGAGAAAATGTATGGGTAAGTACTTTGGAACCGATGGAGTACGGGGAGTGGCAAATGAGACCTTAACACCGGAATTAGCCTTCCGTTTGGGGCGGTGCGGCGCTTATGTACTGACGAAAGAGAAAGAACGGCCGAAAATCGTTGTGGGTAGGGATACGCGCCTCTCCGGTGAATTGCTTGAATCCGCGCTGATCGCAGGAATCATGTCAATCGGATGCGACGTCATCCGTTTGGGGATCGTGACCACTCCGGGTGTCGCTTTCCTGACACAACACCTGGAAGCCGATGCGGGCGTGATGATTTCTGCATCTCATAACCCTTTTCCGGATAACGGCATTAAATTTTTCGGTGCGGACGGATATAAACTGTTGGATGAAACCGAAGCGGAAATCGAGGCGCTGATGGATGAAAAGGAAGATCGGCTGCCACGTCCGGTCGGAGATAAAGTCGGCCGGGTGACTGACCAGCCGGATGCGGTTTCCGCCTATCTCGATCACCTCAAAAATACGATTGATACGGATCTGTGTGGAATGCATATCGTGGTGGACGGGGCAAACGGGGCTGCATATGAACTGGCTCCGCTGTTGCTCCGGGATTTGGGTGCAGATGTAACGGCGATCAATGTCAATCCGGACGGAGTGAATATTAACGTAGAGTGCGGCTCGACTCATCCCGAGCGGCTTCAGAAAGAAGTTCTGAAAAAACAGGCCCATCTGGGATTAGCCTTTGACGGAGACGCTGACCGCCTGATCGCTGTCGATGAAAAAGGAAATCTGGTGGATGGGGATCAAATTCTGTGCATATGCGGTTCCTATTTAAAAGAAAAAGAGAAATTGAAAGAAAATACGATTGTGAGTACCGTCATGAGTAATATCGGTTTTTATAAAGCGATGGATGAGCTGGAGATCCGGACGGAAAAAACCAAAGTGGGCGACCGCTATGTGATGGAAAAAATGAGAGAGGGCGGTTATAACCTGGGCGGTGAACAATCAGGCCATATTATTTTCCTTGATTACAATACCACCGGAGATGGAATGCTGACCGCCGTTCAGCTCCTACGCGTGGTCAAGGAAAAAGGGCAAACCCTGTCCGGCCTGGCGTCGATGATGCGAAAATATCCTCAATTGCTCGTGAATGTGAAGGTAAAAGACAAGGCGGGTTGGGATCAAAACGAAGCGATTCGCCAAAAAATTGCCGAAGTGGAAAATGCGCTCGGCAGTGACGGGCGAGTTCTGGTTCGCCCGTCGGGAACTGAACCGCTCATCCGCGTGATGGCTGAAGGACCGGACGAAGAGGCGCTGCGGGAATATGTCGGCCGCATTGCGGATGAAGTGAAAAAGCAACTCGCCTGAGATGTGCCGACACCGACACATTATTTTAACATTTGCCGTATAAGAAGGGGGATGTAGGGTTTCGCCTTTCCCCCTGGCCCTTTTTTGATCGGACTGCTTTACATTTTTGTTATTTTTGAATAATATAATCCCATAGGCGAAGTAAAAACATCGCCTTCTTCATTTTTTGGGAGGTGAAGAAGCGAAAAGGGAGAAGCAGAGGTTTGGAAAAGTTGTCGAAAAGCGCCAGGACTGCGGTGTGAACGAAGACTCCGCAGTTGACGAGGTGGAGGAGTATCGAAAAGATCGGCGGATACCTCCCGGCTTTGCGCCAGAGCCGAGGAATCGCTGTTCAAACCGGTGAGGCGACTCATCGAACAAAAACAGCGATATGGCGTGAATGAGCAGACAGAAAAAATAATAAAAAGAAACGAATCAGATCAACCTTTTTGTTGAGCGGATGTTTTTGCTGAAGAAAAGGGAGGGCATGAGAAGAAAGATCCGGTTTAAACAAAATTGTTGTTTTGTCAAACACTACCTGGCTTACACATTCTCACTCAAAAAACTGAATAGGGAAGCTGAGTGTTTTACGGCACTTTGCGTTTGGCAAACAGACAATAATCAACCTGTCTCCTGAATCTTCGATCCGTGCTCAGCAAAAAGGGATAAATTTAGGGGGTTTTCATAACTATGTGCGGAATCGTAGGTTACATCGGAGCCAAACAGGCGCAAAATATTCTGCTGGAAGGGCTCAGCAAGCTGGAATACCGTGGGTATGACTCGGCCGGACTGGCTGTTTACAACGGAGAAACGATCAGCGTTAACAAAGCGCAAGGGCGCTTGTCCAACCTCGAGGAGAAACTGGCCGTTCGCTCCTTGCCGGGAGTGCTCGGAATTGGTCATACCCGCTGGGCGACACACGGGAAACCATCTGATGAAAATGCCCATCCCCATGTGGACAGCACGGGACGGTTTGCAGTTGTTCACAACGGGATTATTGAGAACTACATCCAGCTGAAGGAAGAGTTGATGGCCAAAGGCCATACTTTCCAATCGGAGACCGATACCGAAGTCGTGGCCAAACTGATCGGAGACCTGTGGAACGGAGATTTGGTTTCGACGGTACAGGCAACGGTATCCCGACTGGAAGGCGCGTTTGCGCTCGGTGTAATCAGTGAGAACGAACCGGATAAGCTGGTTGCGGTTCGTTATGCCAGCCCGCTGGTCGTCGGAATTGGCCAGGGAGAGAATTTCATCGCTTCGGATATTCCGGCCATTCTCAAGCATACCCGCGAAGTCTACATCCTTGAAGACGGGGAAATGGCCGTTTTGACCAAAGACCAAGTGAAGCTGATGAAAGTTGACGGAACCCCGGTTGAACGTGAGCCGATGCATGTTTCCTGGGATATTGAAACGGCGGAAAAAGGCGGCTATGACCATTTCATGCTGAAAGAGATTCATGAACAACCAAAAGCGATCCGCGATACACTGGCAAGCCGGATCAAAGATGGTTTAGTCGATCTTTCAAACGAAGTGGCTCTCAGCCCGGAAGCGATCCGTAACATCGAAAAGATCCACTTTGTGGCCTGCGGAACAGCTTATCACGCCGGACTGGTCGGCAAATACGTGCTCGAGGATCTGGCCCGCATTCCGGTTGAGTGCGATGTGGCTTCGGAGTATCGTTACCGTGATCCGATCATTACGGATAAAACATTGGTTGTGGTCATCAGCCAATCGGGTGAAACAGCGGATACGCTTGCTGCCCTCCGCGAAGCAAAGAAACAAGGGGCCCGCGTGCTGGCGATTACCAACGTGGTCGGATCGAGCGTGGCGCGTGAAGCCGATGATGTAATCATCACCTGGGCAGGACCGGAGATCGCCGTTGCCTCGACCAAAGCCTATACGTCGCAGCTGATCGCCATCTACCTGTTGGGCCTCTACTTTGCACAGGTGCGCGGTCATAAAAGCGAAGCGGAATTGAAAGAGATCATCAGCCATTTGGGACAACTTGCCGGGCTGGCGGAACAAGTTTTGGAGTATGAAGGGAAAATTGCCGAATTTGCCCGTTCCATCGCTGACAACGAGCATCTCTTCTTCCTGGGCCGCGGTTTGGATTATGCTGTCGCGCTCGAGGGTTCGCTCAAGCTGAAAGAGATTTCCTATATCCACTCCGAAGCTTATGCCGCCGGGGAGTTGAAGCACGGAACCTTGGCTTTGATTGAAGAGAATATTCCGGTCGTCGCCCTTGCCACCCAATCGTCTGTTTTTGATAAAATGGTGAGCAACATTCAGGAAGTAAAAGCGCGGGGCGCCAAAGTACTCGGTTTTGCCGTTGAAGGGGACAGTGAGTTGCAAAAATCGGTGGATGAAGTAATCACCATTCCAAAAACCATCGACTTGCTCGCTCCGGTTCTCACCGTGATCCCGCTCCAGCTCTTCGCTTATTATGCCTGCATCCAACGCGGGTATGACGTGGATAAACCGCGCAATCTGGCGAAAAGCGTAACCGTGGAATAAAATGTTTGACCATAAACTCCATTGACTGGCTGACATTTTGTTTGGCCGGCCGGTGGAGTTTTTTTCTTTATTAACACGAAGAATGCCGTTTACAAACCCTTAAGGAGTCCCGCCGCAATAAGCGAATGGTTGCGACAGGATTTTTCTGTTTACGGATGTGCGGACAAGTTTCGGATTATCCCGGCCAGCGAGACGATGGCTTCATGCAACTGATCGGGAGAGGCGTAGGCATAGGAAAGCCGGATATTCCGGGTTGCGCCTGGATCGTACATATTGCCGGGATTGAGCAGAATGTCCTTTTTCAGTGCCTTTTCAAAAACCTCGCGCATGGGAAGCGGGGAAAGGAGATGCAGCCAAATATAAAAACCGCCTTTGGGAACGGTCCAGGCGGCCAGATCGGAAAAAGAAGCATGCAAGGCTTCGACTGCCGCGGCTCTCCGCTTTCTCAGTTCTGCCCGAACCCGCTTCAGATGCTGTTCATGGAGCCCGCTGGATAGCCATCTGGCCACCACCCACTGCGACAGGGAACTGGAGCCGTAATCCGTCTGCATTTTGATATCGGCCAATCGTTCGATAACCGGTTCCGGGCCGACCACCCAACCGATTCTCAAGCCCGGACTCAAGGTTTTGGACATGCTGCCGAGATAGAGGACGAGCCCGTTTTTGTCGATTGCTTTCAGGGGAGGAGGGGGCGGTTCGTCCAGCCACAGATCGCGGTATACATCATCCTCAATAAGCGGTAAACGCTCCTGTTCGCAGATGCGCAGCAGGTCTCTGCGCCTTTGTTCCGACATCAGGATGCCCGTCGGATTATGAAAGGACGGGATCGTGTAAAGCAATGAAGCATTTTGCCGCTTTTTCTGCACGGGAATGTATTTGATCTGCACCCCCTCCTGATCCAACGGGAGGCCGGATAACCGCATCCCGGCTGACTGAAAGACATGAAGCGAATAGAGATATGAAGGTTTTTCCAGCAGAATCGCAGCGCCCCGCTTCAACAGGCCGAGCGCGATCAGTTGCAAGGCCTGCAAGGCACCGGACACGATCAAGATGGAGGAAGGGGAAGCATCGATTCCGATCCTTTTAAGATGCTTGCTCAGTTGCTCCCTGAGCAGGGGCAGTCCTTTCGGCTCTTCATAGCCAAGTGAATCAATTTGATCCGGCAGCTCGGACAAAACAGTTTTCAGCATGTCACGGGGAAAGAAGTCGGGAGAGAGCTCCCCTGTTCCCAGGCGGATGATGTGCGGGTGGAATTCCGCCCGGTTGATTTCCTGAATGGTCGGCAAATTGGGGGGATGGATTCCGGCATCAACGTAGGCGTTCCAATCAGGCGGACGGGTAGAGTGCATCAGGGACCATGTATTGTTAATGATCCGTGTTCCGCTTCCGCTGTTTCCTTCCAACAGCCCTTCCGCCATTAAGTCGGCTATGGCGGCAACAATGGTGCTCCGGTTTACCTTCCAGACTTTTGCCAAATAACGTTGCGGCGGAATTTTGCTGCCAACCGGCCACTCGCCATTTTTGATCTTTTCCCTGATGTATTCCCTGATCTGGATATAGAGAGGAACAGGGGATGATTTGTCGGGTTTCCAATGGGTATCAATCATGGTTGTGATCCATCCTTTTACTTTTCTGTGTCAAATCGCGTTGGATGCCGGGCATGGCCAGAAGAGGCACCACTTCCTCACCGGTTTTGCTCTGACTTCTCCTTCAGGTTTCTGCTGACAGGGGATGGACGATTCTGTTTTTGTTAATTGTACAACTTGGTTGGGTTGGAATCCATCCAATTGGCGGGCGACAGGATGCAAAATCTTTTGTACGATGGAACCATACTTTTTCCGGAGGGATTTTGATGGTTTCTGCATTTTTACATGGATTGATTCTTGCCTTTGGACTGATATTGCCGCTCGGTGCGCAAAACGTTTTTGTTTTTAACCAAGGGGCCTTTCATCGGCGTTTTCGTCAGGCCTTGCCGACCGTCCTGACCGCCGCGTTGTGCGATACCCTGTTGATTACATTGGCGGTGCTCGGGATTTCTCTGGTGATTTTGGGATCATCATGGATCAAAACGGTTCTCCTTGGCATGGGGGTTTTGTTTTTGCTGTACATGGGATGGAATACCTGGAAGGTCACGCCCGGAGCTGACGGCGGCCTTGCCCATCCGCGGGAAACCTTCTCCGCCCGGAAGCAAATTGCGTTTGCAGCGTCTGCTTCCCTGCTTAATCCCCATGCGATCATGGATACGACGATGGTGCTCGGGACAAGCTCTTTGCAGTACGCCGGGATGGAAAAAGCGGCTTTTGCCGTTGCCACGGTACTCGTTTCATGGTTCTGGTTTTTCGGATTGGCCCTGGCGGGGCGCTTTATGGGGGAACTGGACAGCTCAGGGCGGATCATGATGATTTTGCAGAAGATTTCAGCTTTGGTGATGTGGGGGGCAGCGGTTTATCTTGGATTCTCTTTATGGTGAAAAGAAAAAACCGGTTTCCAGCTAGATGTTTAGCCGGTTACCGGTTTAGGGAATAATTATTTTAATTCGGTTTTTAACATATTCCAGGTGGCAGGATCCTCTGCACCGATATACCATTCGGTAATGCCGCCGATGTGAGGATTGCCTTGCTTGATCGTTTCAATTTTCCGTTGCCAGCTTATCGCATCTTGGTAGTAGCCTGTGTATTTCACCCCGTTGGATGTATAGGTAAAGGTCGGCTCCCCGTTCTTGTCGCGTACGACTTTGGCATGGTTGGTTTTGATCAGATTTTGTGCCTGGCTGTAAGAGAGTGAGGAGCGTTTGCCGTCAGAGGTCCACAGGTAACCGTAGGAAGGCAAACCGAAATAAATTTTTTCCGAGGGCACCTGGGTATTGGCGTATTTGACAATATCGCTGATCCAATCGAGCGGAGCACCCGGTCCCGGGCTGTTCATGCTGTAGTTATAGGTCATGATCACCAATTCATCCGCAGCTTTGCCGAGACGTTGCCAGTCTTGGGAGATTGGGCCGTCCCAGCCGCCATAGGATGTTTTGGGATAAACGGAGACCAGCACTTTTTTGTTTTTCTGGTGCATTTTCTGTGCCAATACTTCCACGAACGCCGAGAAATTGTCGCGGTCGCTTCCCCGGATCACTTCCAGGTCCAGATCAATGCCGTCATAATTGTTTTTAAGAGTGAAGGCCAGGAGTTTATCGGCTAATTGGCTCCGTTTCTCCGGTGTATTGATGAGATTATGGAGTTCATCTTCCGCTTTGTTCACATCGCTCCAACCGTCGGTATTGGCGACGGTGGCATAAATTTTTGTGCCTTTTTCGCGGGCGAGAGCCAAAGTGTTTGGATCAGGAGCTTTGGCATATTGCATATAGCCCACATCTCCGTTCGCCTGTAATTCGTACATAAACAGGTTGATGGAATCGAGCGATTGTGAAGACAAAATCTGATTTCCGGAGTTGGTGCTCCAGAACGGGAACCATGCCGTTGTCTCTATGCCATCCGTTTGCTCCGGCTTTGAAGGAGCAGGATTGGAAGGTTCAGACGGATTGGATGTGTCGCCGTCATTTGCCGGCGGGGTTTGCGTCGAACCGTTGGATGGTTGTTGGTTGTCCGTGCCGGGTTGTTGCGGTTTTTCAACCGGTTTATCTCCTGGTTGCTGCTGGTTTTGCTCTTTGCCCGGCGCCGGTGATGCCGGTTTCGTTGTGGGTGCAGATTGGTTTACATGCTGGCTGTCACCCGTTTTCGGTGTGGTTGGCGCTATGTTGCCGGTGGCCGGACTTGTGCTGTTATCGGTATGATGGGAGGCCGCATTGCCGTTTGCCGCCCCCCCGGAATGAGAAGCACCGGAATTGTTGATCTCATTCGGATTTACCTGTGGAACGTTATGATGGGTCAAGATGTTTTCCACATACTGACTCTCTTTTTTCGGCAACGGTTTAATATCCGTCACTTCAGTTACATCTGCCACATCGTTGGATGAGGCTGAATCATCTTGGATGGTCTCATGTTGCACATGGGCTGTAGGGGCTTTCGCTTTCGGTGCAGCTGTTTCTTGGCTGCAGCCGGACGTGAGCAAAACCCCGCCGCTGACAAGCACCAAGGCTGCGGTCGCGTTGATCAGCATCGCCTTTTTTTGCCAAAAGGCTTCAAGTCGCGAAAACTTTGTTTTCTCCATAGTCTCTCCCCTCTGACGGATGACGTTAATTTCTTTGTCAAAGCTAATAAAATACGATTTTCTTCCGCAATAGGATTTTATATATTTTTGTACTAGAATTAAAGATTAACAGAAGAAGTTTCTAACTATTTTCACAAATGAAGGGAATAATTGGTTGTTTCCCTGTTTATGGGAGTTTTGTTTGAAACAACGGGGAATTGAAGCAGGCGGATGGTCGGAAACGATCTGCGGAAAGAAGAGAATCTCTTTGGGAGATTAGTAGTCTGAATGATCTGGCAATGGAGACAAGCGGCGTCGTGGAGCGATTTTCGGCGGAAGAAATCAAGGTGCATGATAAAAGAGGGAATTGTGCAAAAACCGAATTGCTGAAATGGATATGTGTGGTTGACCGGCCTGATTGGCGGGATGCCCTTTTTTTGTAACCGCTTTCTGTTTGGGCAAGGGCAACTGCCGTTCTCCGTGATGTGGAGCGTGATGCGATGATCCACGGCTGAGGGCGAAATGGTGTCCAATGGTTGATGATCTCCCGGCACTGACCGCCTGGTTTTGCCGGCGTGCATCTTCCGCGATTCTGGTGCAGGGAAAAACCGGCAGAGGAGGCGGGAGGTGTCGTCACTGATTTTTATGGCAATCCATTGCCGCCGGGGCGGTGAAGCAGTGTTATCGCCATCCATCCCGCGCTACAACGCGAACAATCCTGTTGAATCGGGTAAACCTTTTCACGCACGCAGGAACAGCCATTTGGCGGCCATGCGTCTTGCTTCGAACTCAAGTGCATGTTCCTTTTCGGAGAGAGGGAAGTTATGTTCCCTGACACAGGCTTGGCAGGCCCACATTTCCGTGCCATCGGGCTGTTCCACCACATGGATTTCCCAGGGCCAAACCTGATTTTCACATTGTTCGCAATAACTCTTTGTATGATAAATCTCTTCCAGATTCGCTTTCTTTTTCAACTGATCATGGATTTGTTTCGCTTTTTCGCGAATTCGTCGTTTGCGCTTTTCCATCGGGGTTCCCTCCTTTTGCTTCTTTTCATTATAAAGGATAAATCAAAAATGAATACAACCTGTTCTGCCGGCGGCGTCCTTTACCTTACGGTGATTTCCTTGCTAGCAAATATTTCCCTTGTTGATCTTTTGACTTTTTACTATACTAAAGGACGTATGGAACAAGTGCATAGTCACCCTCATCGATCCTACGGTGAGGTAGAGGTCGCGGCTTTTAAGAGTAATTTGTGCGAGGTTCGGAGATTGACTGATGACTGCAAATGAAAGGAAAAGCCGCCGAAATCCGGTTGCCGGCTCCGGGCGTCCGGGTTGGGGCTGTGTCCGAACAGGTGCAGCACTGTCACGTTTTCTTTCCCGGGAAACGTGGTGCGCTATCTTGCGGGGGTAGAGTGTGGGTTCACTCAAACCGTCCGTTCAATACGAGAGCATTGGGACGGTTTTTTTATTGCCCAAGCCACCTCGCGATCAAATAATGAAAGGTGTTTGATTTTATGAGTCAACAAAACCGGTCACCAGAACTTAAACGAGGGCTGAAGGCAAGACATCTGTCCATGATTGCAATTGGCGGTTCGATTGGCACGGGAGTGTTCCTGGCCAGCGGGGCTTCGATTTCGGAGGCGGGGCCGGGTGGAGCGCTTGTCGCCTATCTCGCCATTGGGATCATGGTCTATTTCCTGATGACCAGCTTGGGGGAAATGGCGACGTTTATGCCTGTTGCGGGGTCATTCAGCACCTATGCCGGAAGGTTTGTCGATCCGGCGCTGGGATTTGCCATGGGATGGAATTACTGGTATAACTGGGCGATTACCATTGCTGTTGAGCTGTCGGCGGGCTCATTGATTATGGATTATTGGTTTCCGCATTCGCCGTCCATTTTGTGGAGCGCCCTTTTCCTCCTGCTGATGTTTGGATTGAACGCATTGTCCGTAAAGGGATACGGGGAATCGGAATATTGGTTTTCTTTTATTAAAGTGGCAACGGTTATCATTTTTATCGTGATCGGTTTATTGATGATCTTCGGGATTATGGGCGGAGAAGCGATCGGCTTTAAAAACTTCACGATCAACGACGCTCCCTTCCATCATGGGTGGCTCGGGATTTTAAGCGTATTTATGATCGCCGGATTTTCCTTCCAGGGGACGGAGCTGGTCGGTGTGGCCGCCGGAGAGAGTGAAAACCCGCGGAAAAATGTTCCCAAAGCCATCCGTCAGGTCTTTTGGCGAATCTTGTTGTTTTATGCATTGGCGATTTTAGTGATGGGACTTGTTCTTCCTTATACCAATCCGAATTTGGTCGGCGGTGACGTAAACCAAATCGCCAAAAGCCCGTTTACGATCATTTTTGAAAAAGCCGGATTGGCTTTTGCCGCCTCGGTGATGAACGCGGTGATCCTGACATCCGTGCTGTCCGCAGGCAACTCGGGAATGTATGCTTCGACGCGGATGCTCTGGCAAATGGCCAAAGAAGGGAAAGCGCCGAAACTCTTTGCCAAAGTAAACCGTCGGGGTGTTCCGGTTTTCGCGTTGCTTCTGACGACAGCAGTCGGGGCTGTTGCCTTTCTGGCTTCGCTGGTCGGTCAGGGGAAAATTTACATCTGGCTGCTGAACGCTTCCGGGCTGTCCGGGTTTATCGCCTGGCTGGGAATTGCGATCAGCCACTACCGCTTTCGCCGGGCTTATGTTGCGCAGGGGCGTGATCTGAACCACTTGGTTTACCGGGCGAAATGGTTCCCGTTCGGCCCGCTCTTCGCGCTCGTTTTATGCGTGATCGTGATTGTCGGGCAAAATTACCAGGCTTTTACCGGAAATACGATTGACTGGAACGGCATTTTAGTTTCGTATATCGGCCTTCCGCTGTTTATCCTGCTGTGGCTCGGCTATAAATGGGTGAAAAAAACAAAAGTGATTCCTTTAAAAGAAGTGGATTTGGAATCGAATGGGGAGTGAAATCGGAAAACGGCAAGTCGACATCGTGCGACCTGCCGTTTTCTTTTGCATTGGGCGTTAAATTTTGGTGGTGACGAAGAAAATAAGCACAACCATGCAGAGAAGGGAGATGTTGAGTACCATGATGTAGCGTTTTAAAAGGGATTTTGCCTTCTCTGGCTCGTTTTCCGCAGCCTGAACCTGGTTCAGCGTTTTTCTTCCGTAGAAAACGATGTAAAGGATATAAACAATGACAAACAGGCTGCCGAACCGCTCTTTTACCATCAGCCACAGCGCTTCGTTATGTAAGGTCAACTGTACATACAGAAGATACATTCCGCTGATGAGCACCAACAGGGCCGTCGGGACAAACATGGTCAGGTTCCACCGCTGGGCGCGGCTGATTGCCCGGGCCATCGTTCCGCCTTCATTGGAACGGATGGCATCCCGGAGGACCATGGCCATTAAGGAAATGCCGCCGAACCAGGAGGCGATGAGCAATACATGGACAAAGAGAACCAGGGAATATGCATTCATCAATCGTCGCTCCTTTTACGTGATCGCCACATAATAGCGGGCAAGTTCAGGGCGTCCGGGGTCACCGCTGCGACCGCCATGGGCGTGTTTAAAATGATCGCTTTCAATCCAGGCCAGAAAATCTTCCTTTGAAGCAAAAACAGTTTCGGCAATGACATGAGATCCGTCCTCCGCCTCCAGCAAACGGAAGGAAACAAATCCGGGAACGCGTGTCATCGATTGCGGAGCGTTGGCAAAACGCTCTTTCAGGGTTTGCAGATGTTCCGGCGAAGTAATTTCAATCCGGTTGTTTACTTGGTACATGGAAGATCCTCCCAGCATGATCAGATGGGTAAAGCCAATTCTATTCCATACTATATCACGTTTTCTTTGAATGAAAACGTTTGTAAGGGAATCAGCAAATGAAAAGAGGATGATTCGGTTCTTTCCGAATATTTTTATTCGCTTCCTCTCACTAGCAGGTGCTCCGTTTCGTTTTTCAAAAACTGATACCAACGATGGCGAAAGCGGACTTGGACGCCGTCAGATGGCACATGGGCTTCCATTCGCAAAGCTTCCGGGATGGGACGGGGATGCTGGCCTTCCACTATTAATTGATCTTCCTTTAAAACGCGAAGGCCAAAATGAGATAAATATTTTCCGATGAAGGGAACCCGTTTGGCAAAGGTCCGCCCGATCTGGCTGAAAATCACCGTGGTTTCGTGATCCAGCGGAGTGAATGTGGCAAATGTGAACATTTTGGTTTCGTTTTTTCCCAAGTATTGAATCCATTGGTTTGGAAAACGGTAATGAAAGCGATTGGTTCCTTTTTGAAAATGGATGTCATCTTTTTCCGCTTGAAAGGAGAGATCATTGATCTCGGGAGACAGGCCTTTTCCGATGGTTTGTTTGTGAACAAAAGCGAGATGCGCCACATCCAGTACGCTTTCCACCACTCTTGTCAAATGGGCCTTCCACACCATTTGGTAAGGACTGTAGACAAACTGCGGCTCCTCTAAAATCGGAAAGAGGTGTAAATCCGGCGCTTTCGTTGAAGAATCAGGATAAATCCAAATCATGCCGGCTTTTTCTTGTACAGGGAACGACTGGATGTGCGCAAAGTCGGGAATGTCCCGTTCGGGATGGGCGGGAATCTTCCGGCATCTCCCATCTCCGCTGAATTCCCACCCGTGATACGGGCATTGCACACAGCCATTGATTACTTTTCCCGTTGACAGATCAGCGCCACGGTGGGAGCAATACGCTTGAACGGCCTGGATTTGTCCTTCCTTATTGCGAAACAGAACAAAATCGATATTTGCCACTTTTCGTTTAATCGGTTTTTCTTTGCATTCGCTTGACCAGGCAATGGCATACCACGCCTTGGGCACTACCGATGTGTCGGAAGGTAATGTGGGTTGGGTGGGTTTTGACACTTTTCATCTCTCCCTTTCTCTTGAAGTTCGACGGAATGATGGTACAGTCTGTTCAACATGTCGATCAGCATGGCTCTTTCTTCGCTGCTCAGGACGGAAAATAATTCGTCGGTGAACTCCTGGGAAATCTCCCAAGATTGCCATAAAGTTTCCCGACCGCGATCGGTAATATAAACATGGTGTGCGCGTCGATCGGAAGGATGCGGTTTTTTGGAAACCAGGCCTTTCGACTTTAAGGCATTGACCAAACTGACCATCGTCGCTTTATCGATTCCCAAGTAATCGCTTAATCTCGCCTGAACGAGCGGACCTTTTTCATTTAAGATCGCCAGCACGCTTAACTGGGTGTCATCCACCCCGAGAGGCAGCAGCTTCTGATGAAAAAGCTTTCTTCCAATTGCCGCGAAACGGCCAAAGTTAAAGCCGAGCGAATTCGTCAAGAGATCGGGCAGGGTTTCCTTTGTCAACTCATCTCACCCCTTCGGAAGTCGATGTGTCATCAAGAATATTATCATAAAAAATGTTTGTACAACAAACGTTTTTGTAAAAAACAATTTTTGCACCGAATCAGCTCTGCGGAAAAGGATAAAGCAGGGCAGTTTCCCGTGGTATACTGGTAATAATCTGAAAGCAGGATGTGAAATGAGTGATCAGAGGCATTGGAACTGATTTGGTGGAATTGGAGCGAATAGAAGAGATCGGCGTTCACCGGCTTGCCAGACGGATTCTGACTGAACGCGAACGTACGTTGAAGCCGGAACAACCGGGGCGGGAACTGGAATATATCGCCGGACGATTTGCCGCCAAAGAGGCGGTGGCCAAAGCGCTTGGCACCGGGATCGGCGGGAATTGCTCCTTTTTGGATATCGAGATTCTCAATGATCATAAGGGCAAACCCTGCGTTTTTCTTTCCGAATCTGCTTTCGCAGCCATCTTTGCCGATAAGGAGATTGCCGTACATTTGTCCATTTCGCACAGCCGGCAATATGCGATGGCGATGGCGGTGATTGAGGAAGTTGTGCTCTAGGGGTTTCCGGCAATTGAATCATAACTCTTTTTGGGTGGACATACATATATAACGCGGTTAGGAGGGACAAACGTGTATCTGGTAACCGCCAGGGAAATGCGCGAACTGGATCGCTACACCATTGAGGAGATCGGCCTGCCGGGGATCGTGTTGATGGAGAATGCCGGCAGAGCGGTCGCGGAAGAGATTTTCCTTCGCTTTCCAAAGCCGAAAACGGCCACCGTGCTTGCCGGGGCAGGAAATAACGGCGGGGACGGTTGGGTGGTGGCCCGCCATCTGCTCGATCGCGGCTGGAAGGTGCATATGTGGTTTATAGGTTCGAAAGAAAAAATGTCAGCGGATGCCGGCGTTTTTTATCAGGTTTGCTGTCGCTATGCTCCGGTGTGGCATTATTCGGACGGGCAAAAAGAGAGATTGTTCCGTCACTTGGCTGAAGCAACCGTCGTCGTCGATGCCTTGCTTGGAACAGGAACGCGCGGGGGACTCCGGCCGCCGATGGACGAGGTGGTTCGCCGGCTGAATCAAACACCGTCTCCGTTTGTGGTGTCCGTTGATCTCCCTTCCGGTGTCGATGCCGATACGGGAGCGATTGAAAATGAAGCTGTGCGGGCCGATTTGACGGTCACATTCCAGTATCCGAAATGGGGTCATTATTTACGTCCGGGAGCAAACGTGCGCGGGAAGCTGAAAGTGGCGGAGATCGGGATTTTTTCCGGTCATGAGAAAACAGAAAGGGAACCGCGGGCGCGACTGAATACTCCCTGTTTGTGGCAGGAGTATGCACAGCCGAGACAGGAATGGGCGCACAAGGGAACCTATGGGCATTTACACGTGATCGGCGGGGCCGGGGGAATGCTCGGAGCCGTGGTGATGGCGGGTGAAGCGGCCTATCGCATGGGGGCCGGTTATGTCACCTTAACAGTGCCGGAATCGGAACGGCTGGCATTGGCGGCCAAAGTGACACAGCAGCTGATCTGGAGCTGGCCGGGGCAGGAAGTTTTCGACGCAGGCAGCGCAGACGTTTGGAAGGAGAAGCGAGAGCGCTTTTCCGCAGTGGCGGTTGGTCCGGGGCTGGGCCGGTTTGCCGGTGAAGAACAATGGCTTGGCCAGCTGATGGAGGAAGTGGAGGTACCTCTCGTTTTGGATGCAGATGCCTTGAATATTCTGGCAGCGCATCCTTCCTTATTCCGGCGGAGAAAAAAGGGAGCCGTCACGATTTTGACCCCGCATCCGGGAGAAATGGCTCGCCTGATCGGTTCCTCCACAGCAGAAGTCGAAGTCCAGCGTCATCAAGTGGCCCGGCAATTGGCACTGAAAACAGATATGTTTGTCGTTTTAAAAGGGAGATATACCGTAATTGCTTTTCCGGATGGCAAGCAGGTACTGAACCCCACCGGAAGCCCTGCTCTGGCCAAAGCAGGTTCAGGCGACCTTTTGACCGGAATGATCGGTTCTCTGCTCGCCCAGCGCATTCCTGCTGAAAAAGCGGTGCCGATGGCCGTTTATTTGCATGGGAAAGCGGGGGAAATCGCCGGGCCTTCCTCTCATGGTGTAATGGTTGATGACCTGCTCCGGGCGATAGCCCGGGTGAGATCGACGACTGTCCCTTACTAGCCGACACATTTCCCGGGAAATTGACGAAAGGGCGGATTTGAATGTGTCGGAAGATCTGGATCTTTGTCCTGCTCGGGCTTTTGATCCTGCCGCTCGCCGGATGCGGGACGAAAGATGCCAAAGATGTGGTCAGCGATTTATCAAAGCGCTCCGAGGATCTCGAGTCTTATATCAGCCATGGAAAAATGGCGATTTTATCAGGGCAGGAACCACAGGAATACGATGTGGAAGTATGGTATAAAAAGCCCGGGTATTACCGTGTGGCCCTTCGGAATTTGAAGAAAAATACCGCGCAGATTTTGTTGAGAAATGATGAGGGTGTGTACGTTTTATCGCCAAGTTTGAAAAAGAGCTTCCGCTTTCAAAGCGATTGGCCGTATACGGGCGGGCAAATCTATATTTACCAAACGCTGTTGCAAAGCATTGTCGATGACCAGGGCCGCCAGTTTCAGGCCGGGAAAAATGATTACCGCTTTGAAGTTGTCGCCAAATATCCGTTTAACAAGCAGGCGGTCAAACAGAGGATCTGGTTGGACCATGATCTGAACCCCAAGAAAGTGGATGTGCTGGATCAAGAAAATGACCTGTTGATGACGGTCAGCTTTGACCGGTTTAAGCCCGATGCTCATTTTGACAAAGATGCTTTCGATACGCAGCGCAATTTACAGCCGATGCCGTCCCAGTCAAAACAGGCATTGGCAGCAGTAAAACAGGAGAAGCAGGATATATCCTCCGTGATTCCTGGTTATGTTCCTGATGGAATCCGGCTGGCGAATGAGCAGACCATTCAAACACCCAATGGTCCGGTGGCCGTTTTACGGTTTAAAGGCGAGAAATCCTTTACCCTGACGGAACGCCGTACTCAGGAGATTGCTGCCAGTCTGCCGATCATGGGGAAACCGGTCGATTTGGTGCAGACCGTAGGAGTACTTTTGGAAATGGGCGATCGGAAACGGCTCACCTGGACGTACGATGGGGTCGACTATGAGCTGCTGGGAGATCTGGCAGAATCGGAAATGATTAAAATCGCCAATTCCCTGTACGACCAGCCGGCAAAATAAAGGATCACAAGTGGACACCGTCAAAGGCTGTCCATTTTTCTGTTCAAGTTTGTTTTCCGGCAAGGTCGTGTTTCTTCTTAACCTCCCCATGTTCGCATGGCAGGTCAGGGGGGCAACTCCCCCTTGCGGGTGCTTATGCTCTCATCTTCCGTGTTGTGCTGTATTTTTCTCGGATATTTCAGCAAAGATTTGATATAATACAGGATAGTTGCCAGAGACTTAAACGCAGAAGGATGACAATGTATGGCCAAACAGCAGCTGGTCAGGGAGGAGCGCTCTTCCTACAAGGTGCTTCTCTTTCGCAAGAGCAAACGGATGCGTCTGTTTGAATCCCTGATCTTTCTGCTCGGACTCGGAGCGGTGTGGCTTTCCTGTCCGCCGCGCAGTTCCGGTTTTATCATGGGGCTGGTTGCCGATATTCTCATCACCCTGTTCCTGCCGCCGGCCATTTATCTGTTCTTATTTCGTCCGCATTATCTTCTTTTTCCGGACCGGTTGGAAATCTGTTGGGGCAAGAGAAAAAAAGTGCTGCCGCTGAGAGATTTGGAACAGGAGTTCGGCTTGCCTTATGTTTATTTATTCGGGAGCAGAAAGATAGCCATTCTGGTTAGTGATGCGTTCCTTGGTGCACTTAATGGTCAATTGGAAGTGGTCAAACGTGGATTGTTATGAAACGAAGGAAACAATGGAAACGAAGATCGGGCGCGACACGGTCGTGGTGGTGGATTTGGATGCAATCGCCCATAATGTCAGAGAATTCCGCCGCCATCTTGGCCCGGATGTCAAAATCATGGCTGTGGTAAAGGCGAATGCCTACGGACATGGTGCGGTTCAGGTCGCGAAAACCGCGCTTGAGGCGGGAGCGGAATATTTGGCGGTTGCTTTTGAAGATGAAGGCATCGAGTTGCGCCGGGCGGGCATAGAGGCACCGGTTCTGGTGTTGGGATTGACACCGGATCATGCCGTTGCCGAAGCGCTGAAGGCCGGACTTACCCTTACCGTCTACCATCACGAATCGTTGCAAACCATTGAACGGGAAGCGGCCAGGTTGGGAATCCGGGCGCGCGTCCATGTAAAATTGGATACAGGGATGGGCAGGTTGGGATTGTTCCCTGATGAAGCAGTCGCTTTTGTCAAACGGGCCTTGGAATTGAAATCGGTCGAGGTCGAAGGGATTTTTACCCATTACGCGACTTCCGATCAGGCGGATAAAGAGTATGCTCTGTACCAGGAGAGGCGGTTTGCCGAGGTTTTAAACCGCTTGGAGAAGGAAGGGATTTCGATTCCTCTTCCTCATATTGCCAATAGCGGCGGCGCGATCGACTTGTCCGATCATGCATATCGCATGGCACGCGTCGGGATCAGCCTTTACGGTTACTACCCGTCGGATCAGGTGAACCGCACTGCCGTCAATCTTCGCCCTGCTCTCACCCTGAAAACGAGGATTGCCGATTTGAAGCAGCCGCCGGCAGGAACGGGCGTCAGCTACGGCAAAACCTATATCTCGGACGGTGACGAGTGGATTGCCGCTGTTCCGGTCGGCTATGCGGATGGTGTGAACCGCCATCTGTCCAATCGCGGATTTGCCCTGGTACGGGGGCGGAGAGTTCCGATCGTGGGCCGTGTCTGCATGGACCAGTTGATGTTAAATGTGACGAATGCCATGCCGGTTGAGATCGGGGATGAGGTGGTGCTATACGGAGAGCAGTATGGTGAATGTATCACGGTGGATGAAGTTGCCAAGCTGTTGGGGACAATCAGCTATGAAGTGGTCAGTACGCTCAGCCATCGCATTCCCCGGGTTTATCGAAAAGAGGGAGAAGTAGTGGAAATCGTCAACCGCTTGCGTTTTTAGGTTGTCGATTTGCTGAAAATTAGCTGGCAGACTGGACATTCGGCAACTTTTTTAGTATTACAATTGGTTGAGAAGGAATTTTAGCCTTCCGGACGAATAAATTTAACTATGTCTGTTTTCCATCTTACTTTTATTGCTTGTAAGTAAGTATATTTTTGCAACATCTTCGGCATAATGGTAGTATTGATAGGGGAAATGTTAACGGTGATGATTGGTTGGGGGTGCTTCATTTGTCCGGTACAAAAAGAATCATGATCAGCCTGCCAACAAATTTGCTTCAAGAAGTGGATGGTATGGTTGCGCGAGATAACTCAAATCGCAGCGAGTTTATTCGCCAGGCGATGAAAATGTATCTCCAGGAGCGGAAAAAACGTCTCATCCGCGAAATGATGCAAAGAGGCTATATGGAAATGGCTCGCATCAATCTCAACATTGCTTCTGAGGCATTTGTAGCGGAGGAAGAGGCTGAAGATACTTTGGATCGATTGGTTAGCGGGGTGTAACCGATTTGATTGTTAAACGTGGCGATGTCTATTTCGCAGATCTCTCCCCTGTGGTCGGATCCGAACAAGGTGGGGTTCGGCCTGTTTTGGTAATTCAAAATGATATTGGCAATCGGTTTAGCCCCACCGTGATCGTCGCCGCGATTACAGCCCAAATCCAAAAGGCTAAGTTGCCTACACATGTGGAAATCGATGCCAAAGCTTATGGGTTTGACCGTGATTCTGTTATTTTGCTGGAGCAAATTCGTACAATTGACAAACAGCGATTGACGGATAAAATCACTCATTTGGACGACGAGATGATGAGTCGTGTAAATGAGGCCCTGATGATCAGCTTGGGCATGATCGATTTTTAGGAGAATGGATTTTTTTCCATTCTCTTTTTTGTGTTGGTGTGTTATTCATTTCTGCGGCAATCTATGATATTTTAGTTTCAAAATCAGTTCATATGAGAGAGAAAGACAAGCTGCGAAAATTTGCAAATAGATTTTCTGATTTTATCTTTTTACATGCCCGTCTGGTCTCAAAGGAAATCAACTTGGAGGTTTTTCTAATTGACGGCTGATCAAGGGGACCTTTCTATGGATATTCATTTGAAAAAATTGTATGAAAAGCTGCTCGCTTCCTATGTGAAAACGAGCAAGGAAGATCATTTGTACAGTGCGCAACAACTTTCCAAATGGTTTATGGAAAAGCGGATTCCCCCTGACGAGGTGGTAAATGCCCACGTGCGGACGATGAAATCGCTGTTCCCCGACTTGCCTGCCGAAGTGAAAGCATCTTTTGATCTGTTGCTCGAAATGATGATCGGTTATGGGATTGCTTACCGGGAACGGGAGAAATTGATGAATCGCCAGCGGGAGCTTGAAAATGAGATCGAAGTGGCTGTCGGCATGCAGCAAACGCTCCTTCCCTCCAAAACCCCTTCCCTGGAAGGAGTCGATATCGGTGTGATCAGTGTGGCCGCCAATCAGATGAGCGGGGATTATTACAACTTTGTCGATCACGGGGTGGGTTCCATTGGAATCGCCATTTCCGACATCATCGGGAAAGGAATTCCCGCTGCCCTGTGCATGTCGATGATCAAATACGCGATGGACCGGCTGGGAACCCAGCCGCTTTCGCCGGCAGAGGTATTAAAGGATCTCAATATCGTGGTGGAGCGCAATGTCGACCCCAGTATGTTTATCACCATGGTCTACGGGGTATATGATTCGAGAAATCACCAATTTCGCTATGCCACAGCCGGACACGAGCCGGGACTCTTTTACAGAGCGGCTGAACAAGATTTTCTCGACTTGAAGACGCGAGGACTTGTGCTCGGGGTGTCCAGAGATGCCGAATACCCGGAGGATACGATTTCACTCCAACCTCATGATGCAATTGTGTTGTTTTCGGATGGCGTAACGGAATGCAGAGTGAATGGTGAATTTATAGAACGGGAAACTCTTAAGCAATTGATTCAGGGATATATTCATATGCCGGCTCAGGAGGCAGTGGAAGCAATCCACCAAAAACTCTATGAAATGACGAACTACAAGATACGGGATGATCAAACGATATTGATTTTAAAACGGATTGGATAGACAGCAGCCGTCTTCGCTTTTTTGAGGAGGTTAAAAACGTATGAATCTTGTAATTCATGAAAAAATAGAAAAGGAGAACCGCATCGCGATCTCGGTGGAGGGCGAAGTGGACGTCTATACCGCCCCGCAGCTGCGTGAGAAATTGCTGCCTTTGTGTCAGGGAGGAAGCCAGATTACAGTAAACCTCTCCAAAGTGACTTACATCGACAGCACGGGATTGGGTGTGCTCATCGGTGCCTACAAAGCACAACGGGCAACATCTGGAAAACTCGTTTTAACGGGAATGAACGCCCGATTGAACCGGCTTTTCAAGATTACGAACTTAAATCAGATTATGGATATTGAAGATCAGGCAGGAGGAGGCCAACTATGAGTGAAAAACCCTTAGATTTGGTATACTTGACCATTCCCGCTAAGCCAGATTACGTTGGAATCGCCCGGTTAGCGGTCTCCGGAATTGCCAATCGCATGGGTTTCTCATACGATGACATAGAAGATTTGAAGCTGGCCGTATCGGAAGCCTGCACCAATGCGGTGGATCATGCTTATTGCGGCGGCGAAGGCGAGATAGAAGTAAGTTGCAACATCTTTTCCAACCGGCTCAAAATCGAAGTGATTGACCGGGGGACCAGTTTTGACGTGCAAGAAGTTGAGAAAAGAACCGGCCCGATCCGGATGGAGCGTTCGATGAATTCGCTGCGGGAGCGCGGTTTGGGTTTATATCTCATGAAAACGCTGATGGATGAAGTTGAAATCAAGGGAGATAATGGAGTAATCGTAACGATGACCAAGTTTATCCGAAAGGACGTGGTGGAATCTCATGTCGAGTCGTCCACATCCTTCCACCCTAACCGATGAACAGGTGCAAGCGTTAATCAAAAAATATCAACAGGATGAGGATTCGCAGGCACAAGACCAGCTGATCGACCATTTCAGGGAGCTCGTGGAAACACTGGCTTTCAAATTTGCTCATGGTTCGGAGCCCTACGAGGATCTGGTTCAGGTTGGGATGATCGGCTTAATTGCATCGCTCAAGCGTTTTGATCTCTCGCTCGGCCGCAGTTTTGAGAGTTTTGCCGTGCCGACGATCATCGGTGAGATCAAGCGCCATATTCGCGATAAAACTTGGAGTGTGCATGTGCCGCGAAGAATCAAGGAATTGGGCCCTCGCATCAAAACGGCAGTGGAAGAGCTGACGACGAAATTGCAGCGTTCACCGAAAGTGGAGGAAATTGCAGAATATCTGGGAGTTACGGAAGAGGAAGTTTTGGAAACGATGGAAATGGGACGGAGCTATCATGCTGTTTCGGTTGACAGTCCGATCGAAGCAGGCAGTGATGGCGGCCAGGTTACCCTGCTGGACCTGGTGGGAACGAATGATGCCGGCTTTGATCAGATCGACCGCAAGCTCCTCCTGGAAAAAGTGTTTTCCGTGTTAACGGAGCGGGAGCAGGAAATTTTAAAATTGACGTTTTTTGAGAACTTAAGCCAAAAGCAGGCCGGGGACAAACTGGGGATTTCGCAAATGCACGTCTCCCGCTTGCAACGCAGAGCCTTGCAAAAACTGCGGCAAGCAATTCGCATGGAACCGTCAGAAGTCATATAGGTGTAACGGAGCTGACCGATGAAAAGAAGGTGGGCTCTTTTTTTGTTTTTACCATTTCTTTAAGCGAATTGCCATCAGTTCGCCTCGCTTTTCGGCCAAAAATTTATGCATTGCCGGTGTCAGTTCGCTAAAATAGAGGTTAGCTTCAGGTATGTTGATGAACAAATGATTGATTTTGGATGGGATTTTTGAAAACGGGTTTGATCCGTACGATTCCATACGTCAACATGCTTTGGCTGGCTGTGATTTTCTTTTTGTGAAAGAAGCAGGAGGAAGAAAATGGACCAACTGAAGATGATGGAGATAATCGCCGGCGCACTCGGCATCGAAACGCGCCAAGTGAAAGCAGCCATTGAACTCATGGAAGAAGGAAATACCATTCCGTTTATCGCCCGGTATCGCAAAGAAAGAACCGGTGAACTAGATGAGGAACAATTGCGGTCGATTGAAGAGCGATACCAATATGCCACCCAGCTCAATCAGCGGAAAGAAGAAGTGATCCGTCTGATCGATGAGCAGGGCAAACTGACGGATGAACTGAGACAGAAGATCATGGAGGCCGTCAAGCTGCAAGAGGTGGAAGATCTCTATCTCCCCTACCGGCCGAAGCGGAAAACCCGGGCTTCCATCGCACGGGAAAAGGGATTGGAACCGTTGGCGCGCATCATGCTCCAAGTGGAGGACCAGGATGAGATCGAGCAAAGCGCCGATGAGTTTGTGAGTGAAGAAAATGAAGTGAACTCACGCGAAGAGGCCTTGCAAGGGGCAATGGACATTCTGGCCGAGGAGCTGTCCGAAGACGCGGAAATTCGCAAATGGGTGCGCGAATTTACCTGGAAAACCGGAATGCTTGTTTCCAAGGCAAAAGATCCGGAAGTTCGTTCCGTCTATGAAATGTATTATGAATTTAGTGAACCCGTACATAAAATGCCTTCCCACCGCATTCTCGCCGTTAATCGCGGGGAACGCGAAGAGATTCTGAAAGTGAAAATCACGGTGGATGAGGAGGAGATTCATCGCCGTCTGCTGCGCTGGTTTCCGATTCCGGCCCATGATTTTTTGCAAGCGGTGGCACAGGACAGCTACAAACGGTTGATCGCACCTTCCATCGAAAGAGAAGTTCGCGCGCAAATGACGGAGCAGGCGGAGGAACAGGCGATCCGCATCTTTTCCGAAAATTTGCGTCACCTGCTGTTGCAGCCGCCGGTAAGAGGAAAGATGGTGTTAGGAGTCGATCCTGCCTATCGAACCGGATGCAAGTGGGCCGTGGTGGCGGATACCGGAAAAATGCTGGAAGTCGGCGTGATTTATCCCACTCCGCCCCAGGAAAAAGTCGAAGAAGCCAAACGCACGGTATTGGCGCTTTTGGACAAGTATCCGATTGAGATTATCGCCATCGGAAACGGAACGGCCTCCCGGGAGACGGAAGCGTTTATCGCCAGCGTGATCAAGGAAGCAAAGCGCTCCGTCTATTACATCATTGTGAATGAAGCGGGAGCGAGTGTTTACTCTGCTTCCAAACTGGCCAAAGAAGAGTTTCCTGATCTGGACGCCGCCCGCCGCAGCGCTGTTTCCATTGCCCGGCGCTTGCAGGACCCGCTGGCGGAGCTCGTCAAAATCGATCCGAAGTCGGTGGGGGTCGGCCAGTATCAACACGATGTTTCGCAAAAGCGTTTGAGTGAAAGTTTGACGACAGTAGTGGAGTCTGCGGTGAACTATGTGGGGGTTGACGTGAATACTGCCTCTCCTGCGCTGCTTGGCTATGTTTCGGGCATCAGTGCCTCGGTCGCCAAAAACATTGTGAAGCGGCGGGACGAGGTGGGGCGTTTTCAAAGCAGGGAGGAGCTAAAGGAAGTTCCGCGCCTCGGGGCGAAGACCTATGAACAGTGCATCGGCTTTTTGCGCATTCACGACGGAGTCAATCCGCTTGATCAGACACCGATCCATCCCGAATCGTACCGGGTGGCTGACCAACTGCTGCAACGGCTTGAAATCACGAAAGAGCAAATCGGCAGTGATGAGTGCAAGGAAAAATTAAAACGGGTTGATGTGGAAAAAATCGCGGCAGAACTCGATTGCGGCATCCCGACGCTGAGAGATATCATTGAGGCTTTGCTCCGGCCCGGCCGCGATCCGCGGGATGAGCTGCCAAAACCGCTTTTGCGTTCGGACGTGTTGAAGCTGGAAGATCTGCATGAGGGAATGCATTTGCAGGGAACGGTTCGCAATGTGGTTGATTTTGGCGCCTTTGTCGACATCGGACTCAAGCATGACGGGCTTGTCCATATCTCAAAAATGAGTGAAAAATTCGTGCGCAATCCGATGGATATCGTCACGGTCGGTGATATTGTCGATGTTTGGGTGATCAATGTCGATGTGGAACGGGAGCGGGTCGGTTTGAGCATGATTCCGGTTAAACGGGAAGAGTCGTGAGATATTAGCGCAAGTGCCCGTCAGGCAGCAGAAGCCGGCACTCCCGCGTTTCGTGCGTAAGGAGGCTTTACTCGCTGCTTGAGGGCACTTCGCGTGCACAGGTAATTTGGCATACCCTTGTTTGATATTGGAACCAGCACTGATTTAACAGGCGGATCTGGCGGCGGTCTTTTTCCAGAAAAGCGCGCCGAAGTTGCCGATAGAGCCACTGGGGCATGGTTCGTCCTCCCTTTTATGGCTTTTCGGAATATTTTATGATGGAAAAGAGGATCGGTGAGCCGATTTTGAAAGGATGGGAACAGGATGGCAAAATGGACGGATCAGGAACTGCAAAAGCGGGTGGAAACCCTGTCGCTTCAGCATTTTGGCCTCCCTTTTCGCCATCTGGCCCGGTTCAATCCGCGCTTGAGAACCACCGGTGGCCGCTATTGCCTCGGCAGCCATGCGATTGAAATGAATCCCCGTTATCTGGAGGAGCACGGGGAAGAGATTTTTCAAAAGATGATTTTGCACGAATTGTGCCATTATCATCTTCATTTGCAGGGAAAAGGATACCAGCATCGCGATGCCGATTTCCGATACTGGTTGCAGCGGGTCGGGGGCTTGCGCCATGCCCCGGCGCTGCAGTCGTTACAAAGCAGGAAGCCGAAATATGTCCTGATTTGTGTTGAGTGCCGCCAGGTATATTACCGGCAGCGCAGAGTCGACCTGCGGAAATACCGGTGCGGTGTATGCCGCGGTCCGCTGAAATTGCGCCAGTCCAATTCAGATTAAAAAGGGGGAGATCCAATGCAAGACCTGCGAAAAGTCGGTTTTATCGGCCTTGGGATCATGGGGCGTTCCATGGCTTACAATCTTTACAGGGCCGGGTTTGAAGTAACGGTCTGGAATCGGACCGCCAGCAAGATGCAAGAAGCGGCAAAATGGGGAGCCAAGCTGGCCTCTTCCCCCGTAGATTTGGCCCGGACAAGCGATGCGGTCATCACCATCGTCGGGGACACGCCTGATGTAGAGGAAGTGATTGCCGGGGAAAAAGGAGTGCTGCAGGGCGCGAAACCCGGAACCATCCTGATCGATATGAGCACAATCTCACCGGATGCAACCCGGGTGCTGGCGGGAAAAGCGAAGGCAAAGGGAGTCGAAATGATCGATGCCCCCGTGAGCGGAGGGGACGTGGGTGCGCGAAACGGAACGCTCTCCATCATGGTGGGGGGTGACCCGGCCGTGGTTGAGAAGGCGATGCCTTTGTTTAAAGCGATGGGAAAATCGGTTACCCACTGTGGCCCGGTGGGAGCAGGGCAAACGGTCAAAGCGTGCAATCAGATTTTGTGCGGCTTGAATTTGCTCGGGGTCGTTGAAGCACTGGCCTTTGCCCGAAAGAGCGGCGTTGATCTGGAAAAAATGATCCAGGTGACCACACAGGGGGCAGGAGGGTCATGGGCACTGGCTAACTATGCCCCCAGGGTGATCAAAGGAGATCTGGCTCCCGGATTTTCCGTCCGCTTTCAGCAAAAGGATTTGCGCATCGTCCTGCAGGAAGCGGAACGGTTGGATCTCCCCCTGGCCGGAACAGCCCTGGTTCAACAGTTGCTCCGCTCCGTTCAGGCTTACGGGGGAGGCGAAGACGGCACTCAAAGTTTGATCAGGGTAATGGAACGGCTGGGAAACGTGTCGATTATTCCGGAAAATGACCATGATTTGCCAGCGCAACCCGGGGAGGAAAGTTAAGTACAACGGGGTTGGAGTGGCGTCTCCCGGCAGATGAGGAGCGTGGGGAAGTCCGGGATGACATTGCCGCCTGACTAGAAAAAAAGCGAATGGAGACCAATCCATTCGCTTTTTTTACAGGCCGATATATTTGGCCACCAGTGATTTGGCCAACGGAATTTCGGTCGTTCCCTGAACCAAAATTCGCCCGTCCGGAAATACGGCAAAGCGGTATTCTCCCAAATCGGCCCGCAGCATAAAGGGATTGCGGGTGACTGTTCCCGCCTGTTTCAGACGTTCCGCGATGAGATCAAGGGAAAAGGAAGAAGACGGCAGGGTGATCTGCACGGTTTCCCGGCCGCACATGGACACTTCGGTTCCCCGTTTTTCCTGCGGGTCGAGATAAGAAAAGATCTTCTTTTGGCAGGCGGGGCAGTCGGCAGCGATTTTCTCCCCAACATCCATTGCGTGATGATGGTTATGCCACAGTTCAAAGTGGCGCAGGCGGGGATCAAGCCGGTCTTTGGCGCCGACCAGCCATTTTAGCGCTTCCGCCGCCTGATAAGCGGCCACAACATGGATAATCGGGCCGATCACGCCGGCGGTGTCGCAAGTCTCGGCCGATCCCGGGGCAGGCGCATCTGGAAAAAGGCAGCGCAAGCAGGGGGTTTCTCCGGGGATGATCGTATAGGTCATGCCGCGGGAACTGACAGCCCCGCCATAAATCCACGGGATGCCATGCTTGATGCTGACATCGTTGATCAGGTACCGAACCTGAAAGTTGTCCGAGCCGTCGAGAATCAAATCGACCCCGGTAAGGAGTTGTTCCGCATTTTGCCAGTTGAGATCCGCGATGTGCGGCTCGATTTCAACCGCGCCGTTTACCGCTTTCAGCTTGCGGCTGGCTGCGATCGCCTTTGGCATGTGTTCTTTTGCATCCTGTTCATCATAAAGCATTTGCCGCTGCAAATTGCTCGCTTCCACAAAGTCGCGGTCGATCAGGCGCACGTACCCTATGCCGGAGCGGACCATATGGTTGGCCAAAGCCGTTCCCAATGCTCCCATGCCAACGATGGCCACACGGGAGCGAAGCAATTTTGCCTGTCCTTCCTCTCCGATGGGGGCAAAGAGAATTTGCCTCGAATAACGGGTTTGCCCGATGTCGGTTGTCATTGCTCTGCCTCCTCTGTCTTTTGACCCGTTGGTTCCTCCTCATTTCCGGAAGATGGTCTTCTTCATTTTCGCATTGAAAGAGGCATTGGTCAAAACGGAATGGGGGTATGTTTTTGCGAAGAATAGGAAAAAGTGAGATTGGAGGTGTCCCTGATGGATGACAAAAAAACTTACTATGTGACCGTGGAGATCGGCCAGCGCTCGGGAGAGATTCGGGATCATCTTGAAGTAAATGACGCCAATTATGATTTTGAAATCAAGGCGACGGAGGAGGAGATCGAGCGGTTGGAGCGATTGTTCCGGGAAGCGGAAGAAGAAGATTTTACGACCTTTGTCAAAGCGCATATCCCGTTTCTGGACAATGAGAGCCAAGAGAATGTCAAAGGAGATGGAACACTGCGAAAAATCTACCGCATGATTTACCAGCTCGGTACGGAAGAGACCAAACGGAGAATGGATGAGTCCGGGATGATTCATTAGAAGCAGGAAAAAAACGGGGGTTATGGAGCAGAATATGAAAGATGAATGAAAGGTGCCAGCATTGCTTGATTAAGAGGTGCAATAAGGAATATACTGTTTTTAAAAATAAATGAATATTTTTGGAGGGATTCTTTCGTGAATCAATCGCAATATCCGGGGACGAATCACACTTCGCTCGCTTACTCCGCGCAGCGCCTGATGCCCCGTGTGTTTGGATGGATGTTTGCGGGCTTGATGATGACAGCGATTATTGCCCTCGTACTTTCCGGTAATCCCAATGTTCCTTATTATTTGGCCACGCATTCAGGGGTGTTTTGGGGAATTGTCATCGCCGAGTTTATTATTGTGATGGCCCTTTCCTCTTTGTTGGGAAGAATGTCGCCGTTTGCTGCCACTTTTTCATTTTTTCTGTATGCCGCGCTCAACGGCGTGACACTTTCGCTCATTTTAGCCTATTTCAACGTCCAAACAGTCGCCGCCGCTTTCTTTATCTCCGCCGGGATGTTTGGTCTGTTTGCGGCATTCGGCTATGTGACGAAAATCGATATGACCCGGTTTGGATCAATTGCCCTGATGCTCATCCTGGGATTGGTTCTGGCTTCGGTCGTTAATATATTCTTTGTCAAGAGTTCGATGCTCGACCTGATCATCTCTTACGCCTTGGTTGTGCTCTTCTGCGGGGTCACCGCTTATGATATTCAAAAAATCAAGGCGATGAGCCAGCAGGTATATGATGAAGAGACAGGAACCAAGCTGGCGATCTTCGGAGCGTTGATGTTATATCTCGACTTTATCATTATCTTTAAAAACCTGTTGCGTATTTTCAGCAGAGACTAACGAAAATCGGGAAGCAAGTCGGTTTTGGCTTGCTTCCTTCAGGGATTTGTACGGATGAAAAATTAAATTTATTTTCCTGTGAAAAAAGGGTTGACTATTTTCCTTCGGCATGGTAATGTATTAATTGTCGCCGGAACGAAAGCGACAATGAAAAGAAAGTCATAAAAAAGACTTGCAAACAATGCGGCACTGAGTTATAATAACATTCGTCTCTTAAATTATATTCCTCAGTAGCTCAATGGTAGAGCACCCGGCTGTTAACCGGTAGGTTGCAGGTTCGAGTCCTGCCTGAGGAGCCAGACGCGGAGAGATACTCAAGAGGCCGAAGAGGACGGTTTGCTAAACCGTTAGGGGGCTATCTGGCCCCGCGAGGGTTCGAATCCCTCTCTCTCCGCCACTTTTTGTGCCTTGTGGCCCGTTGGTGAAGCGGTTTAACACACCAGCCTTTCACGCTGGCATGCAGGGGTTCGAATCCCCTACGGGTCACCATTTGCGGACGCTTAGCTCAGCTGGGAGAGCATCTGCCTTACAAGCAGAGGGTCGGCGGTTCGATCCCGTCAGCGTCCACCATAAGGAAAATTTCATATGCGGAGCTGTGGTGTAGAGGCCTAACATGCCTGCCTGTCACGCAGGAGATCGCGGGTTCGAATCCCGTCAGCTCCGCCATTTTGCGGCGGTCGTGGCGAAGTGGTTAACGCACCGGATTGTGGCTCCGGCATTCGTGGGTTCGATTCCCACCGATCGCCCCATTCGCTGGGGAATAGCCAAGCGGTAAGGCAACGGACTTTGACTCCGTGATGCGTAGGTTCGAATCCTACTTCCCCAGCCATTTTTATTTGAGCCATTAGCTCAGTTGGTAGAGCACCTGACTTTTAATCAGGGTGTCGAAGGTTCGAGTCCTTCATGGCTCACCATATGAAATCGCGTCACCTTTGCCGGGTGGCGCTTTTTTTATATCTTTGCGAGCGGGAAGACCCCGCCTGGCTTCAACTATGGGGATGAGAGCGGGCGTCAGGTGAGGGAGGAGAAGTTTTTTCTCTTTCTCTCAACCCTGACCGTCGTTTGCTCTCTTTTTTTGTACATGGAAATATTGGTTTTAAAATTGGCAATGGGTGATGAAGTTTTGAACTGTTCATAGTGATCGCAATGTCATGTCCGACTCTCCCTGTTTTATAAAGTTGGAACGTTACATTCCAAGAGCTGAATTCATCACAAGGCATTCAAATATCATCCGGGTCCACCGAAGAGCAAGCGGCTCTCATCAACAAATCCAGCAGAGTGGAATGAACGGAAAACCGACAATCAAAGCAGTGCGCAACCAAATCAAACTTCCCGAATCGGGATCGGTGAAGTTTGCGAAATCGCGTGAAATCGGGGGACGGTTCGCGACGATCCGGTGGAGCCGAAGACTTGCAAGTCCGGAACATGGCAAAATCCAACACGGATGAATCGTGGTCCCGCCCAGCTCTGATCCGGTTGCGAAACAAGAATGGATCGCCGTGTGGCCCGCCGTTTGAGCTTGGCCCGTGCCCGGGAATCCCTGTTTTTATGCATGGGAAGTGGTGGAATGTAATATGCTCTCATGCGATTGGACGGGTATGATTTTTGAAAGTTAAAACATTAAAATTGGTGGTTGACTTTCTTTTTACTGCATGATAAATTATTACTTGTCGATGCGAGATACCCTGAAACGAAAGGGAAAGACACCAACCCTTACTGATCGTAAGCGGGTGTGGCGGAATTGGCAGACGCACTAGATTTAGGTTCTAGCGCCTCTGGCGTGGGGGTTCAAGTCCCTCCACCCGCACCAGGAGCATCGTTTGAGCGGTCGTGGTGGAATTGGCAGACACGCTATCTTGAGGGGGTAGTGGCCGTATGGCCGTGCGAGTTCGAGTCTCGCCGACCGCACCATGAGACCGGGGTGTGGCTCAGCTTGGCAGAGCGCCTCGTTCGGGACGAGGAGGTCGCAGGTTCAAATCCTGTCACCCCGACCATTTTTAAAAATTAATCCCCATATTTGCGGGTGTAGTTCAGTGGTAGAACATCGGCCTTCCAAGCCGAATGCGAGGGTTCGATTCCCTTCACCCGCTCCAAATAAAACGGATGGACTGTGGCGGTAGCTGCGGTCCTTTATTTTTTTGTGCACGCATGAAATCGGTTAGCCAAAGTCAATGATGGTAGTAAGTTTGGAAGAATTCGCTTTGATTATCAAGAAAGAACGGGTGATCACATGGAGCGCTGTATCATCGTGACCCGCGGAGAGAAGGAGACAAAAGAGCTTGCGGCCAAGCTCGCTTCCTTCTTGAAGCCGGGGGATGTGTTGGCCTTGGAAGGAGACCTGGGTGCCGGCAAAACGACCTTTGCCAAAGGGCTGGCCGGAGGGCTTGGGATTCAAGAACCGGTTGACAGCCCTACCTTTACCATTATCAAGGAATATGAAGGCAAGCTTCCATTTTATCACATGGATGTATATCGAATTGAAGAGCCGGAAGAAGAATTGGGGTTGGAGGAATATTTTTATGGAGATGGAATTTGCTTAGTGGAGTGGGCTTCGCAGGTGAAGCCGCTTCTTCCCGAGGAAACGCTGTGGCTGTCGATCACGGTTCAGGCCGACGGTGATCGCCGGATTGAAATGGCCTCCGGTCATCCTCGTTGGAACTCATTATGTAAGGAGTTGTGTCAGGCATGAAACTGCTTGCGATGGATACCTCTACTCTCGTGATGGGGGTGGCCGTCTTTGATTTGGAAACGAAGCGGGTATTGGGGGAAGTTATTACCAACCTGCATAAAAACCATTCGGTGCGATTGATGCCCACCATTGAGCAGCTCTTGACTGAATTGGATCTGAGCCTTGACGATCTCCATGCGTTGGCGGTTACTTCCGGTCCCGGTTCTTATACGGGCATCCGCATCGGCGTGACAACGGCCAAAACAATGGCTTGGGCGCGCGAACTGCCTTTGTACAGCGAATCCAGCCTGACGGTTCTTGCCATGAACGGCATTCGCTTCGACGGATTGGTTGTTCCGCTGTTTGATGCCCGGCGGCGTCGCGTCTATTCCGGTGTGTTTGCCGCGAAGGACGGGGAAATGACTGAAGTGCTTCCTCAGCAAGTCGTACCGGTCGAAAGTTGGCTGGAGCAAATAAAGGCGCTGGAAAAGCCGGTTTTGTTTTTGGGTGATGATGTGGAGCGTTTTCGCCAGACGATTGAGGAATACTTGGGGGAACGGGCCAGCTTCGGGATCGGGCCGGAAAACCTCCCGCGACCAAGTCATTTGGCATGGGCGGCCTATCAGAAATGGAGCAATCATGAGCCTCCGGAACATGCCGACTTCGCTCCCAACTATTTGCAGCTGACTGAAGCCGAAGCCAACTGGCTCAAAAAGCACGGGAAGGAAGAGGGGGAGAATGGTTAAAAGCGCACCTGGTGAAGTCGGTTTTCGCCCGATGGAGTTAAGCGATCTTTCGCGTATCGAGGTTATTGAGAATCATTCCTTTTCCGCTCCCTGGCCGCGGCAGGCTTTTTACAATGAATTGGTTTTTAACCAGTTTGCCCATTACACGGTGGTTACCGTTGACGGAATTGTCGCGGGGTACTGCGGGTTTTGGCTTATTTTGGATGAAGCGCACATCACGAATATCGCCATCCATCCTGACTATCGGGGAACGGGTTTGGGGGAAGCGACGCTTTTGTATGTGATGGATCTCGCCCGGAAGTTGGGGGCCGATAAAATGACGTTGGAGGTACGCGTTTCCAACACGGTCGCACAATCGCTTTACGACAAATTGGGGTTTACCCGGGCGGGATTGAGAAAAGAATACTATACGGATAATAAAGAAGACGCCATTATTATGTGGGTGACATTAAATGAACATGCAGAGAGAAACGCTCATACTGGGAATTGAAACAAGCTGTGATGAAACCTCGGCCGCGGTCGTGCGCGGGGGGACGGAACTCCTGTCCAATGTGATTTCTTCGCAGATGGACGTGCACCGCAAATTTGGCGGCGTGGTTCCTGAAGTGGCTTCGCGGCGCCATGTGGAGCGCATTACGATTATCGTGCAAAAGGCGCTGGAAGAAGCGGGAGTGGGGAGAAATGAGCTGGATGCCGTTGCCGTCACACAAGGACCGGGTTTGGTCGGGGCCTTGCTGATCGGTGTTTCTGCCGCCAAAGCGCTCGCTTTTTCCCTCGGCAAACCGCTGGTTCCGGTGCACCATATCGCCGGGCACATTTACGCGAATCATCTGATCAAGCCCCTTTCCTTTCCGCTCGTTGCCCTTGTCGTATCCGGAGGGCATACGGAATTGATCTACATGAAAGGGCATAACCAATTTGAGCGTCTGGGGAAAACCAGGGATGATGCCGCCGGGGAAGCATTTGACAAAGTGGCGCGACTGATGAAACTCCCTTATCCCGGAGGGCCGCAGATTGACCGGCTGGCCCTGGAGGGAAAACCCAGTTATCCGCTGCCGCGCGCCTGGCTGGAATCGGATTCGCTCGATTTCAGTTTTAGCGGGTTAAAATCGGCGGTGCTGAATCTCGTCCATAATGCGAATCAGCGCAAAGAAGAGATTCATTACGCAGACCTGGCGGCCAGTTTTCAGGATGCGGTGCTGGATGTGCTGGTGGAGAAAGCGATGCTCGCCGTCAAAAAAACGGGGGTGAACCAGTTGTTGCTGGCCGGGGGTGTGTCAGCCAACAGCGGGTTGAGAGTGCGGCTTTCCAAGCGGTGCAAAGAGGAAAAGATTGATTTGCGCATTCCGCCGCTGGAGCTGTGTACCGATAACGCAGCGATGATTGCCGCCGCGGGCACGTATCAGTTTCTCGACGGCCATTATGCGGATTTGACCTTGAATGCCGATGCGAATCTTCCGCTCATCGGCTAGGCACAAATAAAGCCGATGTTCCAATTCGGGGCATCGGCTTTATTTGTGCATAAATGGCGGGCCAACCTGTGGATAAGCCGGTGTTCATTCCGCCAGCTCAAGCCATTCTTCTGTTTTTTGCGTTAACCGCTCTTCTTTTGCCGCCAGTTCTTTTTGCAGTGAAGCGCTTTTGAACGGGTCATTGAAAAGTTCGGGATGACACAGCTGTTCGTGAATATGGGCGATTTCCGCTTCGATCTGCGCAATCTCTTCTTCCAGATCCTTCACTTTCAGTTCCCGTTTTTTGCGCTCGCGTTGTTCCTCTTTTTCCTTGCGGCGATAGGCTTCGGCCTGTTTGTGCGGGGAGGTCTCATCTTTTTTCTCTTCCTGTTCTTTTTCCAGCTTCTCCATTGCTTTTTTCTCCAGATACCATTCGTAATCGCCATGGTAATCTTTGATCCCTTCCGGGGTGATTTCCCAGATCCTCGTAGCCAGCCGCTTGATAAAATAGCGGTCGTGCGAGACGAACAACAGTGTGCCCAAATAGCCTTCAAGTGCTTGTTCCAGGCGTTCTTTGCTCACCAGATCCAGATGGTTGGTCGGCTCATCCATCAATAGGAAATTGGCTTGGTTCAGCATGCGCTTGCACAGGGAGAGCCGGGCCTTTTCTCCGCCGCTTAAATCCTGAACCTGTTTAAACACATCTTCGCCGCTGAACAAAAACTGACCGAGATAAGAGCGGATGCTCGTCTGATCCAGATGCGGATGTTCATCCCATATTTCATCGATCACTTGTTTCTGCGGATCAAGGTCTTTTTGCTCCTGATCGTAATAGTCGATCTCCACCTGAACGCCCCATTTTAGCTCGCCGGACAGGGCGGGAAGCTTGTTGGCAATCGTTTTGAGGAGAGTCGATTTTCCCACTCCGTTGGGGCCGAGCAAGGCGATGTGCTCGCCGCGTTCAATGGTAAACTGTAAGCCGGTGAGAAGCGGTTCTTGGTAACCGATTGAGAGGTTTGTGGCCTTCAGTACCTCACGTCCGCTGGTGACCGCTGCTTCAAAGCGGATGGCCGCCTCCCGTTTTCCGGTATGGGGCTTGTCGATCCGTTCGACTTTTTCCAGTTGCCTGCGCCGGCTTTGCGCTCTTTTCGTCGTTGATTTACGGGCGATATTGCGCTGGATGAATTCCTCCATTCGTTTGATCTCTGCCTGCTGTTTCTCATACATTTTCAATTCTCGTGCGAGATTTTCTTCTTTTTGTTTGACATACGCGGTGTAATTGCCGGGATAGCGCGTCACCCGCGCATGATCCAGTTCATAGATGACCGTGACCAAGCGATCGAGAAAATAACGGTCGTGGGAGACGACCAAAACGGAGCCGCTGTAATTAAGGAGTGTTTGCTCCAGCCAGGCGACGGCGTTCATGTCGAGATAGTTGGTCGGTTCGTCCAGGATCAGCAGATCAGGCTCTGTCAGGAGAATTTTGGCCAAGGCCACTCGCGTTTTCTGCCCGCCGCTCAGAGAGGAGACAAGCGTATTTTTCCAGTCTAACTCTCCGAGTCCCAATCCGTGCAAAGTGCCGCGGATGCGCGCTTCAAATGCATAACCGCCGCTTTCTTCAAATTTCTCCTGCAGGGAAGCATATTTTTCAAGTATTTTTTGGTATTGCTTTTCATTTGTATAAACTTCTTCTTTGCCCATTTCCCGTTCCAGTTGGCGCAATTGGTTTTCCAGTTCGCGCAGACCGGAAAAAACAGCGAGAAGCTCTTCCCAGATGGTCAAAGAGGAATCCAACCCGCTGTCCTGAGCCAAAAAACCGATTTGCGCTTTTCTGGCAATCTGGATTTCCCCTTGGTCCGCAGGGATTTCTCCGATGATGATTTTTAGCAGCGTCGATTTGCCCGCGCCGTTGGGGCCGATTAACCCGACCCGTTCCTGATTGTTCACCTGTATATCAACACCATCCAGGATGACCGTTCCCCCATAGGTTTTATGAATATTCGTTGCTTGCAATATCATGGTTCCACCTCGTTTTTGAAGAAAAATATGTGTATCCGTGAAAATTTGATTGCATTCAGGGTCGTTTGGGGACTCTTGCACTCCGGGTGATCTAAATGGTCAGTCAGGAGGATGCCGTTCCACTCATGGTTTTGCTAAAATTTTATTACTGGTTGTGTTTGACAAGATATGAATGTTTTCTGCAAAAAACGGCAAGATCCGGGGAACTCCGGACCTGCCTCCAGGGATCCTGTACCGGCAGCCTGTTCTCTACCGTAAGTTTAAATGAGTTTTCATGCCAAGGGCAAATGTGGAGGGAGAGCAATTTCGCGTGATCTTCTACTGCACCATGTTTTTTTGGTAAAATGATAAATAATCACTCTGCTCGATCTAAAAGGATGAAACACATGCAGAATAAAGAAGAGTTGCGGCGTCATTTGCTGAAGGTCCGTCAAGAGTTATCCGATGAGAGGCGGCGGAGCGGTTCGGCTTCCATCTGTCGGAAAATAGTGGAATGGGATACTTTTCTAACATCGGATACTGTTTTATTCTATATGCCGATTCGCCGGGAAGTGGATGTGCGTCCCGCCATTGAGAAGGCTTGGTCTTTCGGAAAAACGGTCGTCTTACCCCGGGCGCTTCCCGAAACGAGGGAGATGAAACTGTTCCGCGTCGACAGCTTTGAGGAATTGCAACCAGGAGCGTACGGCATTTTGGAACCGCTTGAAGATGAAGCGAAGGCGGTTGAGCCTGAACGCATCCGGTTGGCGGTGGTGCCCGGTGTCGGATTCGATCGCAGGGGTTACCGGTTGGGGTACGGCGGGGGATATTATGACCGCTTTTTTGCCCGGGCCGGCCATGCGGTTCGCCTGGGAGTTGCTTATTCGGAACAGGTGGTTGCAACCGTTTACCCGCTGCCGCACGACCAGCCTGTCCATTATTTGTTTACTCCGGGGGAAACGTTGGCTTTTTGAGAGAAAGCCGCTTCAATTGATTATCGAAAGTGTATCAAATTGTGGTATATTGATTTTGATCTTCACCTTTGCAACAGGGGATTTGATTTGGCAATCACGTTTCAGCCGGCGCGAAAGCAATGGGCTTTTATACTCAGATAATTGTCGACTTGCGAGCGGGTGGCAAAGCCCGACTGAATGATAAATTTTATGTGCGCAAATTCACGAAAATGGAGGTGCAAGCGCGCAGATGCCTGAAAATAAAATACCACAAGTGACAGCCAAGCGTTTGCCCCTTTATTACCGCTACCTGGAAAAATTGCATGCCATCGGGAAGCAACGCGTTTCATCGGCAGATTTAAGCGATGCGTTGCAGATCGATCCGGCCACCATTCGCCGTGATTTTTCCTATTTGGGTGAGCTGGGAAAGAAGGGTTATGGTTACAACGTGACCTACTTGTTACAGTTCTTGCGTGATTTTTTGAAGCAAGACGAAGTGACCAACGTGGTTCTCGTCGGCGTTGGCAACCTGGGAACCGCTTTGCTCCGGTACAATTTTTATCGCAGCCACAATACAAAGATCGTGGCCGGATTTGACCAGGATTTGTCCAAAATCGGCAGCGATGTGGACGGAATTCCCGTTTATTCGATGGACCGCCTCCAAGAGGTGATCGAACTGCACCATGTGGAAGTTGCGATCTTAACCGTGCCCGTCAATGTGGCACAAGCGACAACGGACTTCCTGGTGCAGGCGGGCATTCGCGGTATCCTGAACTTTACTCCGGCCCGTCTGATCGCACCGCCCCATATTCGCATTCACAATATTGATCTGACGATTGAGTTGCAAACACTCATCTATTTTCTGAAGCATTTTCCCGGAGAGCAGACACAGAATCAGGTGGAAATGGCGAAAGTAAAACAAATCGAGCCGGGAGAATTAGGGGAGTAAGCACATGAATGAGGAACAAGTGCAGCCGTTGACGGAACATCTGGAGGAACTGAGGCGGAGGATTATCTGGATATTGCTGTTCTTCCTGGTGATGTTGGTCATCAGTTTTTATTATTCCATCGATATTTTCCGCTATATCAAGGATCACGCTTTTCATGGATATCATTTGACCGTTTTTAAACCGGCCGATCCGATTCTGATTTATATGGAGATCTCGATGATCCTGGCGTTGGTCTTCACTTCACCGGTGATCATGTACCATCTGTGGCAGTTTGTTCGCCCCGGATTGAAGAAAGAGGAGCAGCGGGCGGCGTTGCTTTACATTCCCGTCGTCGTCGGCTTGTTTGTTGCCGGCGCGTTATTCGGTTATTTTGTTGTTTTTCCAAATGTGATGGATTTTTTATTTTCCTTGAGTGAAAAAATGGGGGTTCCCATGCTGTATGGGGTGGACGATGCGTTTAACTTTTTGTTCAGCATCGTTTTGCCCTTGGCCCTCTTTTTTGAGTTGCCCGTGATTGTCCTGTTCTTGACGCGCATCCGCCTGATCACTCCGGCGTTTCTGAACAAGATGAGACGAGTGGCTTACTTTATCCTGGTCGTGTTTTCCGCGTTGATTGCTCCGCCCAATCTGGTGTCGAACATTCTCATCTTCATCCCGCTCATCCTGTTGTACGAGATCAGCGTCGGCCTGTCCGCCTGGCTGTACCGCAGGATGGAGAAGGAAGAGGAAGAAGAGGTGGAGATGGACGGAGTCTATTAACATTAAGGCAGCCATCATTCCCGGTCGATGGCTGCTGTTTTTCTACATAATTAGATCCGGATGGGGCACACTTTTCTTGACTACACCCATTTGGAGGAGATTATATGATGTGGAGGAATTCGCATTCCAATCGTTCATCGTACGGCTGGTTGCTGCTTGTCGGCTTTGCCGCCCTATTGCTGTCTCCGTCTGTCCGTTCCGCTGTTTGCAAGGTATTGGTGAATGGAGCCGTCGGTCTCTTGAAATGGACGGAAGGTGTAAGGCAAAACATGTCCACCGGCAAAGGGATATTCCATACCGGTTGGTCGATTGAACTCGGCGGGTCCGGCCCTGTTGACCGAGGACAGCACGGGGAGCAGGAATCAGTGGATCTTGGCGGGATCTCTGCTGAAAAAGTGATTCAGTTTTTGCGGAAGAAATCGGAGAACCATTCATTTTCCATGGACGGGACGAATGAAAGAGATGAGAAAAGGACAGCCCGAACCGGAAATGAAGGTGATTTTGACCGGACCAGGTGAACAGTGAGTTTGGCACTTTCCTCGATTCATCTCCTTTCTTTTTTTGATTAATTTTTTTCCGCATACTTGAAAAATGCCGGATAGATGAATATCATAATAATTGTGTTAGCACTCATCCGTCGCGAGTGCTAACAATCGACAAAATTATCCACCTCATGAAGGAGGGTTATTACCATGATCAAACCATTAGGTGACCGTGTTGTATTGGAGCCCGTTGAGAAAGAGGAAAAAACGGCCAGCGGTATCGTCCTTCCGGAAACCGCAAAAGAAAAACCGCAAGAAGGACGGATCGTGGCTGTCGGCACCGGACGTATTGACGAAAAAGGCAGCCGCATTCCTCTTGAAGTAAAAGAAGGAGATCTGGTGATCTTCTCCAAGTATGCCGGTACCGAAGTGAAGTACGGCGAAAAAGAATATCTCATCCTTCGTGAAAGCGATATCCTCGCGATCGTGGAGTAAACAATCCCATCCCGCCTGAGATGATTTCATAGAAAGGCCTTCGTTGGGCCAAGAATGCGGCGGATTGAGCAATACGCCTGCATTAAAACACGAGAGTGTAAATTATTACCCTACATAAGAAAGGGGACGGAAGAAAATGGCTAAAGATATCAAATTCAGCGAAGATGCACGCCGTGCGATGCTGCGTGGGGTTGACGCGCTTGCAAATGCTGTGAAAGTAACCCTTGGTCCGAAAGGACGCAACGTCGTTTTAGAAAGAAAGTTCGGTTCTCCGCTCATCACCAATGACGGTGTAACCATTGCAAAAGAAATTGAATTGGAAGATGCTTTTGAAAACATGGGTGCACAACTCGTAAAAGAAGTTGCCACCAAAACCAACGATGTAGCCGGGGATGGTACCACCACCGCTACGGTTCTCGCTCAAGCGATTATCCGTGAAGGTCTCAAAAACGTGGCTGCCGGCGCTAATCCCATGGTATTGCGCAAAGGGATCGAAAAAGCAGTAAATGCTGCGGTAAATGAGATCAAGGAAATTGCAAAACCGATCGAAGGCAAAGATTCGATCGCCCAAGTAGCCGCTATTTCCGCCAACGACGAAGAAACCGGCCAATTGATTGCCGAAGCAATGGAAAAAGTGGGTAAAGACGGGGTTATCACCGTTGAAGAATCCAAAGGCTTCAACACTGAACTCGAAGTGGTTGAAGGGATGCAATTCGACCGCGGTTACATCTCCCCGTACATGATTACCGATACGGACAAAATGGAAGCTGTTCTCGATGAACCGTACATCTTGATCACCGACAAAAAAATCAGCAACATCCAAGAAATCCTCCCGATCCTTGAAAAAGTGGTGCAACAAGGCAAACAGCTCTTGATCATCGCTGAAGACGTGGAAGGGGAAGCGCTTGCCACCCTGGTTGTGAACAAATTGCGCGGTACCTTCACCGCTGTTGCCGTAAAAGCTCCTGGATTCGGTGATCGCCGCAAAGCGATGCTCGATGATATCGCCATTCTTACCGGTGGTCAAAGAATCACCGAAGAATTGGGTCTCGACCTCAAAACGACCGGACTTGAACAGCTCGGCCGTGCCCGTCAAGTGCGCGTGAACAAAGAAGATACGATCATCGTCGACGGTTATGGTGACCAAAGCGAAATCAAAGCGCGCGTGGCTCAAATCCGTCAACAATTGGAAGAAACCACTTCCGAATTCGACAAAGAAAAATTGCAAGAGCGCTTGGCTAAGTTGGCTGGCGGCGTAGCTGTGATCAAAGTGGGCGCTGCTACCGAAACCGAGCTGAAAGAGAAAAAATTGCGGATCGAGGACGCACTCAACGCAACCCGTGCTGCAGTTGAAGAAGGAATTGTAGCCGGAGGCGGTACCGCGCTTGTGAACGTGATCCGCTCTGTAGCTGAACTCGAGGCTTCCTTGCCTGTGGGTGATGAAAAAACCGGCGTAAGCATTATCAAACGTGCACTTGAAGAACCGGTACGTCAAATTGCCCACAACGCAGGTCTCGAAGGTTCGATCATCGTTGAACGCTTGAAAAAAGAAGACGTAGGCATCGGATTCAACGCCCTCACTGGCGAATGGGTAAACATGATCCAAGCTGGTGTTGTGGATCCGGCAAAAGTAACCCGTTCCGCTTTGCAAAACGCTGCTTCTGTTGCCGCTATGTTCCTGACCACGGAAGCGGTTGTTGCCGACAAACCGGAAGAAAACAAAAACGCATCCGGTGCTCCGGACATGGGTATGGGCGGCATGGGCGGCATGATGTAATCGCCCGATCTGTTCAACTCCTGCGGGAATTTTCCTGCGGGAGTTTTTATTTTTACGCAGAGGTTGATTTTCGCTTTTATCTTCCGATATGGTGATGGATGGGGTTTTTGGAAATATAAAATGTAGACAAAAAGGTAATTTTTCGGGCAAAAACTGAGACAATTCTTCTATTGTTGATAAAATGATGAGGGAATAAAGAGATCAGGGTTACCGTTACATACAATGGGAAAGAGGAGAAGGCTGATGAAGAGCAAACTGGTCATGTCCGTTCTCGCTGTTTGTTTGGCGTTTGGGCTGTCTTTCGGGCCTGTGGACAAGACGATTCCGACTGCAAACGCGTCCTCCAACGCTGACGAGGGCAAACAAAAGTTGAAAGATATCAAATCAAAACAAACTGCGTCTAAAGCGGAAATTGACAAAGTCGAAAAGATGATCGAAGGCAAGAAGAAGGCCATTAATGAGATTGAGGCCAAAGCAGGCGCTTTGAACGATCAGATTGCCAAGTTGAACAAAAGCATCGAATCCAACAAGAAAGTGTTGGAGCAATCGAGGCAGGCTTTGGGAGACAAATTGAATCGGATTTATCTGCAAGGGGACAATGGATACATGGCCCAGTTGCTCGCTGCCGGTTCTTTCAGTGATTTTCTCAAACGATACGAAGTGCTGCGCCTGATCGTGGAGAGCGATTATCAGGTATTTAATGAATATCTGACCGCACAGCAAAATTTGCAAAAGCAACAGGCGGAGCTGCAAGAGAAGCAAAAGAGCCTGAATGCGGAAATGAAGAAGGCAAATGAAGCGGTTAAGCAATATGAAGCTGAACTGGATAAGCATAAAGCCGAATTGCAGCAATATGAACAGCAAGAAAATGAGGTACTGAAAAAATATGCCGGTTACTCTGATTCCGGTAACGGAGTGTTGGGCTGGCCGACTACCCGCGGTTTTGTTTATTGGAATTATATGCAGAATCGCGGAAATCACTTCCACAAGGGAGACGATTTCCCGCGTCCGGCGGGAACCCCGATTTATGCCGCCGATGATGGCGTGGTATTGCGGGTGAGCACCTCTGACCCTGAAGGTTACGGAGTGTTTATCGATATTCAACATCCAAACGGGCTGATGACCCGATACGCTCACATGTTCTTGAGCACGGTTACCGTTCATGCCGGTGAACATGTAACCCGCGGGGAACGGATTGCCGCTGTGGGCAACAACGGGGACTCTGTCGGCGCGACCGGTAACCATCTGCATTTTGAGGTTTGGAAAAACGGACATACGGTAAACCCAAAATCTTATTTGGAATGATGCTGCTGATGAATTCAGCAGCTTTTTGTTAGAAAGCAAAGGCTGCTAATGTTATGATGGGGAAAAAGATCAAATTAAAAATCTTGAACATTCTTCATTTTGCAAGGAATGGAATCAGATAGGTGGGTTAATGTTATGTGGAAAAAAGAGATTGTGGAAGAAGCGTGCAGAAGGTTTAAAGGAACGGAAAGCACCTTGAAGTATGCCGGCGGCGACGATCAAGGCATCTATGAATATGAACGGGATGGCGAGTCCTGTTTTTTGCAGCTCGTTCCAATTGCTGCCAAGGATAAAGCCCAATTGCATTCTGAACTGCAATGGATTTCTTTCTTGCGCAGGGGAGGGGTTCCCGTTCCCAAACAAATATTATCCGCTCGTGGGCAGACGGTGGAGACAATTGTACGCCTTCCTTTTCCCTGTTGCATCTATTCCTTTGAAAAACCTGCGGGCAGAAAGGTGAGTCCGGCTGATTCGGCAGAATGGAATCCGGCTTTGTTTCGGAGATGGGGAGAAACGATGGGAAAGATTCATTCTCTCTCCAGGCGTTTTTTGGAACGGTTTGAAGTTCCTTCATTTGATGATTGGAATGAAGGGGAAATTTACCATCGTGATTTTTCCTTTATCGAAGGTCGGCTGGTCGACCGCTTTATTTCCTCAATGCAAAGAATCGCTTCCTTTTCCAGAACGAATCGTTCCTATGGAATCATTCACAATGATTTTCACCATGGAAATTTTTTGATCGGTTCGGCTAAAGAGATTATTCCCGTTCATTTCCATCGGATGAAATTCCACTTTTATACATACGATATTGCCATTGCCGTATACCATGTTTTATCCGCAGTTCCGGAAAGCTGGCAGGATGAATGGAAAGCCCGGTTCCTCGGCCCGTTTATGGAAGGTTACTTTTTGGAAAACGAACTGGATGAGGGATGGGAGGAGCAAGTCGAATTTTTTGTTGGGTACAGGAGGCTGTTTTATTATTTGTATTTGATGACCACCCTGAACGGCGATCCGCTGGATGAACGGGTGAAGAAAAAATTCGCCTATCTCGAAGAACAACTTTCCAGGCAAAAGGTTCGCTTTTAAACAGACTCTCATGCGCCAATCCGTTGGCGGCAAATGGCTTGATGGATGATCGGTCGGTCAATAATGAAACGCCCCCGTGGGAATGTTGCTCCATGGGGGCGTGTTTATTATAGATTAAAAGGCTCTGCTGTATTGGTTCGGTGCGAGATCATTAATTCCGAGTTTCTGTGCGGCATGGAGAACCCAGTAAGGATCGCGCAGGAGCTCTCTGGCCAGGAAAACGAGGTCGGCCCGCTCGTTGCCGAGGATTTCTTCCGCCTGTTCCGTCGTCGTAATCAGACCAACGGCACCAGTGGCAATGCCAACCTGTTTTTTGATCGCTTCAGCAAAGGCAACCTGATAACCCGGGAAAATGCGGGAAGGCGGGTTGGGAATAAGGCCTCCGGATGAAACGTCAATCAGGTCGACTCCCCATTCCTTGAGCAAACGGGCCAAAGCGATGCTGTCCTCAATTTGCAATCCGTCGGGATGATAATCGACGGCAGAGATGCGAACGTAAAGCGGACGTTCCTGTCCCCATTCAGCCTGAACGGCTTTGATCACTTCTTTCAACAGGCGGGAGCGCCCTTCCAAATCGCCGCCGTATTCATCCGTCCGCTTGTTGCTGAGGGGAGAGAGGAATTCATGAAGCAAGTATCCGTGTGCAGCGTGGATCTCGACGACATCGAAGCCGATTTCTTTTGCCCGTCTGGCGCTGTCGGCAAAAGCCTGAATCACTTCGGAGATCTCTTTGGGTCCCATTTCCGCAGGTACGGGACCTCCTTCGCTGAACGGAATGGCACTCGGAGCGATAATTCTTTCGTCCACTTCCGCTTTTCGCCCGGCGTGAGCCAATTGGATTCCTGCTTTTACTCCTTGCGAATGGGCGAAGGAAACGATCTGCTTTAACCCTGCCATTTGCTCATCATTCCACAAGCCCAGGTCTTTGGCGCTGATTCGTCCCCGGCTTTCCACTGCGGTGGCTTCCAGTATGAGCAGCCCGACTTTTCCCGCGGCTCTCGTACCGTAATGGACAATATGCCAATCAGTTACTTTGCCATCGTCATCGGCTGAATACATGCACATTGGAGAAAGAACGATCCGGTTATTCAACGTAACATTTTTTTGCGTAAACGGGTTAAAAATTAACGACATCTGTTGCTCCTCCATTTCTTTGGATTAATAAAATTAGAGTGTGCGATGAGCCTGTAAATTATTTTATAACTAATTTTAAGTAAGTGGCTAAGGATAATTATAACATAGCAGAAAAAAATGTCATCCCCGGGCGGGAAAGGCAATCAATCACGTATGAACTCGCTGCTTCGGGAGAATCGTATAGACAGAACCGTTGTCAAAGGCAAATCTCGAAAAAATGGAAATAGTTGATTGGCGCTATCCTTTGCTTGACCGCGTTTATGACGGCTTGTTATCATAAGGTTGATTTTTTTCTGCCTGAAAACCGTATATGTTTGGGGATACGGCCTGAACGTTTCTACCCGGCTGCCGTAAATAGCCGGACTACGGGTGATAAGTCTTCGGAACTCATGCTTCTTCATCTCGTTTGCAAATGAAGAATCGTTTTTTATGGCCGGAGTCTTGTATCGCCGTTTTGCGGTATGGGACCCCGGTTTTTTAGTATTGGTGAAAAGAGGGATGGTTGATGGAAAAAACATTGGAACGCGTTGTCGTTTTGGATTTCGGCGGCCAGTATAACCAGTTGATCGCGCGCCGAATCCGTGATCTCGGCGTTTTCAGCGAACTGCTCCCCTATACGGTTTCAGCGGCAAAACTGAAAGAAATGAATCTGAAAGGGATTGTTTTTTCAGGTGGTCCCAACAGCGTATACGCTGAAAATGCGCCAAAGTGCGATCCGGAAATCTTTGAACTCGGCGTCCCGATTTTGGGGATTTGTTACGGAATGCAGATGATCGCTTACCACTTTGGAGCAAAGGTAGAGCGCGCGCACAGGCGGGAGTACGGAAAAGCGGAAATCGAAGTGGTGTCCGACAGCCCGCTTTTCAAAGGCCTTGACAAAAAGGAAACGGTTTGGATGAGCCATAGCGACGTGGTTACTGCGCCGCCGGAAGGATTCCGGGTGGATGCCAAAACCGACTCTGCCTCCGTTGCCTCAATGAGCAACCCGGAAGCAAACATCTATGCCGTGCAATTTCATCCCGAAGTGAGCCATTCTTTGCACGGATTGGACATGATTCGCCATTTTCTTTATGACGTTTGCCACTGTTCCGGTGATTGGAGCATGAAAACGTTTATTGAAGACAAAGTGCGCGAAATCCGCGAACAGGTGGGTGACCAAAAAGTATTGTGCGCTTTGAGCGGCGGTGTCGATTCTTCCGTGGTGGCCGCATTAATTCATAAGGCGATCGGGGATCAGCTCACCTGCATGTTCGTCGATCACGGCTTGCTCCGCAAAGGAGAAGCAGAAAGCGTCGTTGAGACATTCGGGAAAAATTTCAAGATGAATCTGGTGAAAGTGGATGCAAAAGACCGCTTCTTGAGCAAGCTCAAAGGCGTTACCGATCCTGAACAGAAACGGAAAATCATCGGGAATGAGTTTATCCGGGTCTTTGAGGAAGAGTCGGCCAAATTCGGAGACCACCGCTTCCTGGGGCAAGGAACATTATATACGGATATTATCGAATCGGGCACAGAGACGGCCCATACGATCAAATCGCACCATAACGTGGGCGGATTGCCGGAAGATATGAAAATGGAATTGATCGAGCCGCTCAATACGCTGTTTAAGGACGAAGTGCGCCAAGTGGGGCTTGATCTTGGCCTGCCGGAAGAAATTGTCTGGCGCCAGCCTTTCCCGGGACCGGGGCTCGGCATTCGCGTGATTGGTGAAGTGACAGAAGAAAAATTGCGTATCGTTCGCGATTCGGATGCGATTCTGCGCGAAGAGATTAAAAAAGCGGGATTGGATCGGGAGATTTGGCAGTATTTCACCGCACTTCCCGATTTTCGCAGCGTGGGTGTGATGGGAGATGTACGGACCTATGCCTATACGGTGGGGATTCGCGCGGTAACTTCCATTGACGGGATGACAGCGGATTGGGCCCGGCTTCCCTTTGACCTGTTGGAGCGGATTTCCAACCGCATCATTAACGAGGTGGATGATGTGAACCGCGTGGTTTACGATATCACTTCCAAACCGCCATCAACCATCGAATGGGAATGATCGAAAAGGGGAGACAATATGACAACCATTGCCAAATACTTCCGTTTTGACGAGCACAAAACCAACTTGAAAACGGAGATTTTAGCGGGCGTCACCACATTTTTCACGATGGCGTACATCTTGTTGCTGGCTCCGTCACTTTTGGGCAAAGCGGGCATGAACCTGGGAGCGGTCTTTATGGGGACTGCTCTCTCGGCCATCGTCGGCACGTTTTTGATGGGGGTTGTCGCCAACTATCCAATTGCGTTGGCACCGGGGGTCGGGTTATTATCTTACTTTGCGTTTACGGTTGTTCTGGGAATGAAGATTCCGTGGCAACAGGCTCTCGGTGCAGTTTTTATTTCCGGGGTCGTTTTCTTTTTGCTGACCGTTACCAAGATTCGCGAAATGATTATCAATTCGATGCCGGTAACATTGAAATATGCCGTTTCGTCAGGAATCGGGCTTTTTATCGCCTTTATCGGGTTTAAAAATGCTGCCATCATTATTCCTTCTTCGGCTACTTTTGTTTCCCTGAATCCGGCGATTCAAAAACCGGAAATTTTGCTGACACTGTTCGGGCTGCTGATTACGGTCATCCTGATGGTTCGCCGGGTGAAAGGGGCGATTTTTATCGGCATGATCGTGACGGCGGTCGTTGGCATGTTCACCGGGCAAGTGAAGATCCCGTCCCATGTTTTCTCCATGCCGCCGAGCGTGGCACCGACCTTTATGCATCTGGATTTAAAAGGTGCCTTCGATCTGGGAATTTTTACGATCGTCTTCTCATTTCTGTTTGTGGATTTGTTTGATAATGCCGGAACATTGGTCGGTGTGGCTAGTCAGGCCGGTCTGCTGAAAGAGAATAAACTTCCGCGGGCGGGGCGTGCTTTGCTGACCGATTCGATTGCCACGATGGTGGGAGCCGTCTTTGGCACCTCCACAGTCACTTCGTATATCGAATCGACCGCCGGAGTCGCTTCTGGAGGACGAACCGGCATGACATCGGTTACGACAGCGCTGTGCTTTGCAGTCTCCATTTTTTTCTTTCCGATCGTGGAGACACTTGCTTCCGTGCCGGCGATCACCTCTCCGGCTTTGATCATCGTCGGGGTGCTGATGGCGGGGAATTTGCGAAAAATTGAATGGGATTCCTTCTCTGATGCAGTCCCCGCTTTTATCACCATGATTCTGATGCCTCTGTCCTTCAGCATTGCCACCGGAATTGCCGCCGGGTTCATCATTTATCCGCTTCTGAAATTGGCTGCGGGGGAAGGCAAACGGGTTCATCCTTTGGTGTATATACTCGGGGTGATTTTTGTGTTCCGTTTTATCTATCTGGGCGCGATATGAAATCGGATGATTTGGGGTTTGTTCGGAATATGCCGGACAGCCCCATTTTTTGTTTATCACCGACGGCGCCGAATTGGTGTATAACCTTTGGCAATCGATTCAAACTAAGGGAGTATTCCGGTGTAAAGGAGGAAATTCAATGCCTGTGCCGGTCATCCGGGTTCTTCTATCATGCCTGATCTCCTGTCTGTTGTTGCTTGTCCCGAACAGCGGCAGGGCGGAGCAGAGTGCCGGTTGCCATCTGGCCGATCAGAATAAGGAGAAGGAAATCCTTCGTTTGCTTAAGCAGAAGGAAAAAGCGGTTAACGAGCATAAATGGAAATTGTATGTTCCCCTGCTGAACAGCGGAAAGCCGATGTACATCCAGGAGCAGAAACGTTGGTTTCAGGATGCGGTAAAAGTGATGAAACCGGGTTCGTTCCATATTCATCCCGTCTGTTTTACCGAATTGAGTGAAAATCGGGTTAAAGTGCATTTGGAGCAAACTTACCGGTTAAGAGAAGAGTTTCACCGCGTCTCTTTTCCTGTTTTGTTCGAGCGGACGCGCAATGGATGGAAGGATTCCGACTTGGTTTTTGCCCGCTTGGGAAACGGGATGATTTCCGTTTATTATACGGATGCCTCCTTGCAAAAGCTCGCGCGATTGGCCTTTTCCTCATTGAGCAAGGGTGTGGCCGCTTTTAATCGTAAATACGGATGGACTCCGGGCCGGGTTGAGGTAAAGCTGTACCAGGATCCCGAGCTATTCCGCGAATCAGTGAAACCCTCATTGCCCGGGTGGGCGGCGGGATGGCATGAAGCGAATCAGTCAATTAAGTTTATCGCCGAAAATGTGGACCCGGCATGGTTTGCTTCCGGCATGATCCATGAACTGACGCACCAGTTGATCAGCGAATTGACCAATGATAATGCTGCGTATTGGCTTCAGGAAGGGGCGGCGATGTTTTATGAGGCGCATCTGTTGCCGGACTTCCATTGGATTCATTCGGTACCACGGCAGTTTCAGCCATTGTCCATCGCCGAATTGGAGCAGAAAAGGCTGGAGCGTTTGCCGTCGGATGAGGCGGGACGCTATTATTTGAGCGCATATCTTCAATTTAAAAATCTGGTGGAGACGTATGGTGAGGAGAAGTTGAAAAAAGTGTTTGAGATTTTGAAAGCATCTCCTTATCTTGATGTCGACAGTGATCAAAAAGTAGAGAGATTAAACCGGTTGACCCATGATGCACTCAATCAAGTTCTGGGGCATAGGTGAAAAAAAACAGTTGACATAACCGTATAGTGCTTGTTATATTATTTTCTGTCGCTTTTGCGATATCGATGTTCTCGAAAAAAAGTTCTTGACACTTGCTTTTCGGTTTGATAATATATAAATTGTCGCCGCGAAACGCGGTTGAGAAAAAGAATTTCGATGTGTTCCTTGAAAACTAAAGAGTGAAGCATGACCTGTTGATTCTTTTTGAGCTAGATCTTTATCGGAGAGTTTGATCCTGGCTCAGGATGAACGCTG
>NZ_JAECVY010000015.1:0-41491 GCF_016055075.1 Thermoactinomyces sp. CICC 10522
GTGGACAGAGTTACCGATTGCGTGAGAAGCTGACGAGTGGAGTTTACGGGGAACCTTCAAAGGCTAAATGAGGCACCGGGGTGGGTCAATTTTAAACCGGCTGAAGTGGGTCAATTTAATCCCGGCGTTGACAAAAGAAAACAACAATTGATTCAAAACCCCATTTATAACGTGGATTTTATCTTACATCAATTTATCAAAATAAAAATCGGCGGGCGTAAGAAACAAATCCGCAACCCCAGAGAGAAATGGCTGGTATTTAAAAATCATCATGTGAACGATTGTCTCTCGGGCAACCTGGGAAAAATCCAATCCGAAAGAAGGAAATAAAGAGAAAGGTAGCATAACACTCTGGAATGATTTACTAAGAATCTGTAAATGCAGTGAATGTGTTTCTAATATGGTCGTAGTACAAACGATCAAAAAGTGATCCGATGGCTCAAAGCGTACATACCGCCATATGAAATGTTCCAACTATCGTCGTTCCGGAACGGTCGGCTGCGTCAACCATTGGCGATCACCTATGAAGATGTTCGTGGTTTCGTGATTGAAGTCTGAAGGAAATAGGAAAATCAATTGTTTTTAAGTTTGGGAGTGAAGTGGGCTTAAGTCATTCAAAAACAAGTGCAACATTGGGAGGGAGAAAAAGAAAAGCTTGGTGGATCTGTATTTATATCAATTAATTTGGAAACAAGAGATTGAAGAGAAAAGAAACGAGCTGGAGGAAGAGATATTGATACATCCGGCAAGCGTTTGAAGTACTGGAAGGGGAACAGCAAGATTTATTACAGGTATTCAGGGACATTGCTGGATGAAATGGTGATTCATCCAGATGGGAAGACCGACATGGCTTATTTTTTAAAAAGCCTCAGTAAAACTAACGCCGATATTTCACCCTACAATGTAGAAACTTTCATATTCATTCTAAAAGATAAAAATATGATTAATTTATAAATAATAATTCGATATGAATGATTATTATGTAAAATACAAAAAATATAAATTGACAGATATATAGTAATAATTTATATTTGAAGTGTAGCTGGTGGGAGCGATCCCAAAATTTAAGAGGCGAGGTTAACATGGCAGAAAATCGTGAAGGTCTTACTATTAATGAAATTGCTCGCTTAGCCGGAGTATCTCGGTCCACGGTATCGAGAGTTATATCAGGGCATACGAATGTTAAACCTGAGACACGTAAGTTGGTAGAGGAAGTCATTCGGAAATCAAATTATCGGCCCAATCCAATTGCTCAAGGATTAGTGAAAGGCAGTCTAAAAATGATTGGTCTTCTCATTGGTGATATCCGCAACCCTTTTTATGCGGAAATTGCGAGAGGAGTTGAGGATGTCGCTCACAAATCCGGGTACATGGTTGTATTTTTCAACTCAGACTATGACATCGATCGTGAACTTTTTTATCTCCAAGCAGCTCAACAATTCAGTTTCAGCGGATTGGTTTTGATGTCAGTTTTAGACACGCAAGAGTTGGTACCGGTTCTGAAGAACATCAAATGTCCGATTGTGATGCTCAACCGTTATATACGTTCATTAGAAACAGATGTCGTCCTTGTTGATAATTTTCAAGGTGGCTATCTTGCGGCAAAGCATTTGATTGAGTTGGGGCACACCCGCATAGCTCATCTAGCAGGACCATCGCTATCCACGGCTAGTCGAGAACGGATAGCCGGTTTCAAACAGGCGTTGCGAGAATACGGTATAAAAATTAATGAACGAGATATCGTTCAAGGTGATTTAAGACTGGAAAGTGGTTGCCAGTTTGCTCGGAGATGGCTTTCTCAATCCAACCGTCCAACGGGGATATTCGTCGCAAACGATATCATGGCGTTAGGGGTGATGGATGAGTTCCAAAAGCAAGGTGTCAACATACCAAACGATGTAAGCATTGTTGGATACGATGATTTGCCTTATGCAGGGGTGAAACAGATTGGTCTTACGACAATTCGGCAACCGCATTATCAGATGGGCGCCATGGCGATGTCTTTTTTAATTGAAAGGATTCGCAATACGGAAACTTTTACACAGCGTATGACGTTTATGCCGGAATTAGTAGTTCGCTCGACGACAGCTCCAGTTTCTAAGGAAGTACCCTCATAGTGAAAAGGCTTTCAAACTGGACTTTTCTCGCTGATATTTTTGTAAGCGAAAACATTTTTCTGGTTTATAAAATCAGTGGTAGCATGATTAATATTGGGAACGCTCTCATTATTAATTAAATTTAATATAATTACAATTTCGACAGATTTACGTATACATGTTTTTCGATAAACTGAACAATCGGTATTCGGTTAGTTTTTGAACCATTTTAGCACGCGGTTTTGGGAACGTTTCCAAAAAATGAAGGGAGACGAATGGGATGCGTGAAGTTGTTGTTGTTAGTGGTGTTCGCAGTGCAGTGGGTACTATGGGTGGAAGTTTAGCGGATGTTCATCAGGCTGACCTTGGCGGCATGATATATGCTGAAGCAGTAAAAAGAGCGGGATTATCTCCGGATGATGTAGATGAAGTGATCGTCGGTAATGTTGGGCAAGTTGCGGAAAGTGGCTTTTTAGGAAGAATGGTTTCTTTAAAAGCTGGCTTTCCGTTAAAAACAACAGCATATGCGGTAAACCGGCAATGTGGTTCTGGGTTGGAGGCAATTAACTCAGCAGTACTCAAAATTCAAGCTGGTTATGCTGATGTGATTGTTGCCGGCGGAACTGAGAATATGAATCAGCTCCCATATTATGTCCGTAAGGCGCGGTTTGGATACCGTTTCGGCCATGGAGAATTTGAAGACGGTTTGCTGACTATCCTGACCTGGCCCATGGGTCCATATCCGAATGGAGTTACCGCAGAAAACCTTGCAAACCGATACGGGATTAGTCGTCAAGAGCAAGATGAATGGGCTTTGTTGTCACAACAACGCGCTGCTGCAGCGATTCAAAATGAAGTCTTTAAAAAAGAAATTCTTCCGATCGAAGTGAAAAAGGGGAAGGACACCGTTTCCTTTGCAGTGGACGAACATCCTCGAATCGGTATTACAATGGAACGTTTAGCGAAATTGAAACCTGCCTTTGTGGAAGGTGGTACAGTCACTCCGGGGAACTCTTCTGGGATCAACGATGGCGCTGGTGCTGTTGTCTTGATGGGGGCTGACACCGCAGAAAAATATGGAATAAAACCGCTGTTAAAAATGAAGAGCTTTGCCGTGGCAGGATGCGATCCGGCGACGATGGGATACGGACCCGTACCGGCAACGCAATTAGCCTTAAAACGCGCTGGATTGTCGGTACAAGACATTGACCTTATCGAACTAAATGAGGCATTCGCGGTTCAGACCATCGTTGGAATTCGTGAGCTAGGTTTAGATGTAGAAAAAGTCAATGTTAACGGAGGTGCAATTGCGCTAGGTCATCCGATCGGTGCGACAGGCGGAATATTGACGGTGAAGTTGCTGCACGAAATGAAACGCCGCAATGTGCAATTCGGATTGGTCAGTATGTGTATTGGTGGTGGCCAAGGGATTACTACAGTTTATGAAAACTGTCAGTAGGAGGGGAAACAGTATGCGTCCAGTGTTTCTAAGTGGTTCGCAAGCCGCGGAATTGATCCAAGACGGTCAAACCCTCTTGACTGTTGGAATGACCTTGGTAGGTGCTTCCGAAAGTGTTTTGAAACCGTTGGAACAGCGGTTTCTCGAAACTGGGCATCCTCGGGATCTAACGCTTTTCCACGCAGCAGGTCAATGTGATCGAGAGCGCGGCATTCAACATCTTGCGCATATTGGGATGACGAAAAGGATTATTGGATCTCATTGGGGATTAGCTCCTAAATGGATGGAGCTGATTTCCGGGAATCACGTAGAAGCTTACTGTATACCTCAAGGACAGGTGACCCATTTATTGCGAGATATGGGAGCTGGCCATAAAGGCCATCTTTCCAAAGTGGGGTTGGGAACATTTATAGACCCGCGCATTGAAGGGGGGAAAATGAATCAGCGGACTCGTGAACTTCCCGATCTAATTGATTTCATCGAATTCCAAGGTGAGGAGTACCTTTTCTATCACCAAATCCCTATCGATGTATGTTTGATTCGGGGGACTACAGCTGATGAAAACGGAAACATTACATTTGAAGATGAAGCGATGAAACTCGAGGTGTTGCCGGCAGTTCTTGCGACTAAGCGATTCGGCGGAAAAGTTATTGTTCAAGTTAAACGTGTTGCAGCAAAAGGGACCTTACATCCAAAACAAGTCGTTATCCCGGGTGTTATCGTTGATGTGGTCGTCGTCTCAGATAATCCGGAAGTTGATCACCGGCAAACCTCCAGTTTCTACTTTGATCCAGCATATAGCGGGGATATTCGAGTTCCGCTGGATAGTGTTGAACCTACCCCACTCACAGTAAGAAAAATTATTGGTCGCCGCGCTGCGATGGAATTAAAACCAAATTCAATAATTAACTTAGGTACTGGTATTCCTAATGATGAGATTGGCGGTGTGATTGTTGAAGAAGGAGTGTCCGATGATATTCTTATAACCGTCGAATCCGGAGTATATGGCGGTGTCCCTTTAGGGGGGATTGATTTCGGTATCGCTAAAAACATGGAAGCTTTGATAGAGCATACATCCCAATTCGATTTTTACAACGGAACGGGTGTTGATTTCACATTTATGGGAGTGGGGCAGATTGACCGCCATGGAAATGTAAATTCGACTAAATTTGCAGGCCGTTCAACCGGTGCTGGTGGATTTATTGATATTACTCAATTCGCAAAAAATGTGGTTTTCTGTACTACATTTACTGTTCGCGGACTCAGCGTCGAATTTTCGGATGGCCGTTTGAACATCTGTAGAGAAGGGTCTGAAAAAAAATTTGTCAATGAAGTTGAACAGATTTCGTTTAATGGGAAGTTAGCGATGGAAAGAGGGCAGAACGTAGTTGTCGTTACAGAGCGTGCTGTTTTCAAGTTGACGAAAGACGGCTGGGAACTCACCGAAATCGCTCCTGGAGTCGACTTGGAAAGAGACATTCTTAAGCAAATGGAATTTGTACCGGCAATTTCACGCGACTTGAATGTAACGAATCCTTCCATTTATCAAAACCATGCATTTGGATTGAAGAATCTATTAAAAGGAAAGGGAGAGTAAATATGCGCTTAAAAGAAAAGATTGCAATCGTTACAGGTGCCGGTCGCGGAATCGGTCAAGGAATTGCGGTGAAGCTGGCAAAAGAGGGTGCAAAAGTTGCTGTAGTGGATATAAGTGCGGAAAATGGAGAAAATACTGTATTCTTGATTAAAGAAAACGGTGGAGAAGCAATTTTTGTGCCGTGTAACATTGCGAAACAAGAAGATGTCGAAGCGTTATTTAACAAAGTGGTCACCGAGTATGGCACGGTTGATATTTTGGTCAATAATGCGGGAATCAACCGGGACGGTATGCTTCATAAATTGACGCGCGAACAATGGGATGAAGTGATTGCGGTAAACCTTACGGGTACATTCCATTGCGTACAAGCAGCAGCACAACTGATGCGAGAAAAACAATACGGTCGGATTATTAATATTGCCTCCGCAAGTTGGCTAGGCAATATTGGACAAGCCAACTACGCCGCTTCCAAGGCTGGAGTTGTCGGACTTTCTAAAACAGCCGCACGCGAACTCGCCAAATACAACGTTACCGTGAATGCGATTTGCCCTGGGTTTATCGACACGGACATGACGCGGGGTGTTCCGAAAAAAGTTTGGGACATAATGATCAGCAAAATTCCAATGGGACGAGCAGGCAAGCCGGAAGATGTTGCAAACCTGATTGCGTTTCTAGCTTCTGACGAGGCTGGATATATCACAGCCGAAGTTCTCAATGTAGGCGGCGGTATGATTCTTTAATCGAAAAAGGAGAGTTCACACGTGACGCAAACTTGGAAGGTAATAGCCTTAAAAATGGGCGAATTGACCGTAGAGAAGTCTACCCTCACCTATTTCCAAGATTTTGGTCAGTCGATGGTTATTCCTATATGGGCAACAGCCGTTTACGGCGGGGGCTACAACATCCTCGTTGATACAGGGATTCATGACGTACAGTGGGTAAGGGATAATTGCGGACCTTGCGCGCAGGCGGATGATGAACATATTGTCGAGGCGTTAAAGCAAGGCCTTGGCTGGAGTCCAGATGATGTAGACATTATCATCAACACGCACCTTCATTACGACCATTGCGGGAATAACAAATTATTTAAAAAGGCTCGCTTTATCCTCCAGGAAACAGAATGGAAAGCTGCCCACAACCCTATCCCGAGCCAAAAAGGTATTTACTTATCTGAACTTTTTGATTCTGTCGATTATTTTGCTTGGAAATTTGTTCACAATGAAGTGGAAGTGGTCCCTGGTGTTAAGGTATTCCCAACACCTGGACACTCGGACGGGCATCAATCGGTTCTCGTAAAAACTGAAGAGGGTAACCTTTGCATTTCCGGAGATGTCTCAAATCTGCTCGTGAATATTCGAGAGAATATTCCGGCTGGCATTTTGACGAGCACCAAAGACATATTTGACAGCATGGAGCGAGTCCGAAGCGTTGCCGATCGTATATTGCCGGGGCATGAACCCATTATCAAAAAGTATCAGACCTGTGATTTTCCAACTCTTTAAAGAAGATCAGGGGGTAAAATTTGTGAAAAAGAAAGCACTATTTTCTTCTGTCATTGCAGGTTTACTGGCATTATCTTTAACGGCTTGTGGAAACGATTCTTCCGCAACATCGAACCAAACGTGGGGCCACGGCAAAAAGAGTGGTTTTGTTATCGGATTTGCTAACGGCTATTTCGGGAATACTTGGCGGACGCAATTTGTCCAAGATTTGCAGAATGCAGCCAAACAATATGAGGCAGATGGCACGCTGAAAGATCTGCAAGTCGCCAATTCCAATGCAGACGTTACTCAGCAGATTAACCAACTTAATACAATGATCAACTCCGGAGTCGATGCGTTGATGATCGACCCCGTGTCTGCAACCTCTCTTGGTCCAATTGTCGCGAAAGCGAAGGCGAAAGGAATTCTTGTTGTCATAACCAATGACCCTGCCGCTTATCCAGGAACCTACGCTGTAGTCGGAAACAACGATGCTTTCTGGCGAATCCAAGCAGAGTGGATTGCCGCTAAGCTTCACAACAAAGGAAATATTGTCGAAATCACAGGTCTTCCAGGCAATACGGCAGACACGATTCGCCAAAACGCTGCAAAAAAAGTGTTAAGCCAGTATCCTAACATTAAAGTTCTGGCTTCCGTGCCTGGAAAATGGGATGAAGCAGCTGCTCAATCCGCAATGTCTACGCTTTTGTCGACGTACAAGAATATCGACGGCATCTTGGAACAAGACGTCATGGCGGAAGGTGTTCTGCGTGCCTATCAAGTCGCGAATCAGAATCCGCCGATAATGACGGGGGATTATACTTTCGGTTTCTTGCGGAAATGGCAGTCGATGCCGAATCTTGATTCGATCGCTGTGCCGTATGCACCTGGGATCGGAGTTGATGCACTCAAATTCACGATTAATCTCTTAAAAGGGAAGCAGTTGAAACCTGATGCATTACAACCCAATCCGTTAGATTCGAGTTTGAAAAACGCAATATTGGTTGATCCGCCATATGTTGTCACGAAAAATGCAGAACCAGATGCAACATGGATGAAAAACCTGAAATTCACAAAGGCGATTAGTTTAGATGACGCTGTTAAGCTTGGAGAAGGTAAACCTGACGGAGCTTCTTTGGATGCTTCTTTATCGCAGCAACAAGTCGATTCCTATTTCCAATGATATTGGATTGCGCAGGCTGCCTGGGCAGCCTGCAAACCTGATTCAAAGGAGGGTTTAAATGTGAACGCTCTCGAGTGTATCGGCATTCAAAAGTCTTACGGCTCTGTTAGGGCACTCTCAAATGCCAGTCTCTCTGTACAATCTGGGGAGATTCGGGCAATTTTGGGTGGCAACGGATCCGGAAAAAGTACCTTGGCAAAAATTCTGGGTGGTGCGGTTCGACCAGATCAAGGAGAAATCAGATTATTTGAGAAACCGTGTGTTATTCATACACCGCGACATTCCAAACGCCAGGGTATTATTATCACGTCGCAGGAACTTAGTTTATTCACAAATCACACAGTGGAGACGAATTTATTGATATGCGATCTCCCCCGGAGTTTTAGAGTTTTCACCAATAAGAAAAGTGTCAAAAATAGAGCTGAACAAATTTTAAACGACTTGAAACTTTCTCATCTCATAGGCAAAAAGGTCTCTGAACTCGCTCCGAACGAACAATATATGATTGAATTTGCGAAAGCATTGATTCAAAAACCAAAAGTTCTCATTGTAGATGAGATAACTTCAGCTCTTTACCGTGAAGAAGTTGAATTAGTGAAGCAGACGCTTTTCCGTTTAAAAGAGGAGGGCACTGCAGTTTTGTTCATCTCTCATAGAATGTCTGAAATTTATTCCATTTGTGATTCTGTTACAGTCATGCGAAATGGAGAAACGATCGCGACAGTCGGCATCCAAGAGAAGAATCAGAACGAATTACTGTCGATGATGAGCGGGCGAGAAGTAACGGATATTATTCATTCACATACCGAAACTGTTTCTCAAATGGATGGCTCTACGCTGTTAATGGCTTCGAACATAGAACTGTCTCGTTTTGGAACCAAAGTTGATTTACAGATTCAAGTTGGAGAATTTGTTGGAATAGCTGGTTTACAAGGACACGGTCAATCTGATTTGGTTCGAACTTTATTCGGTATGAAAGGTTCAATTCGTTTGAAACTCGGGGAGAATGATATGTACCTTTCCAATCCGCGGCAGGCGGTCGCTGCTGGAATGGCGTTCATCTCAGGAGACCGAGAAAAAGAGGGGGTATTCGGCGTACGTTCCCTTACCGAGAATCTCGCTGCAGTTACAGAACTTGTCATGGGGCAAAAAGGTCTTGATACGGATGCGATATTGCGCGAACAAGGGGTCAAATTTGCGAACGTAAAACAACCCATTCGAACACTAAGCGGAGGAAACCAACAAAAAGTTGTGATAGGCCGTTGGATAGTTACCAATCCCAAAATTTTGCTAGCTGACGACCCTACCAAGGGTATTGACGTTCAAGCACGGTTGGATGTGCACAATATGTTGTGTAATCTAATTCAACAAGGTTCCAGCGTTGTTTTGGTGTCAAGTGATGATGAAGAACTCGTTCAGCTCGCTCGTATGGCACCTTCTGCGCGAATTTTTATCATGTATGAAGGAAAAATTGTTCGAATCTTAACGGGTTCAGATATTACTACAGAAAACATCATTTCAGCTTCGATGCCGAGAGGAGCGTAATTATGAAAATCTTGAAATGGTCGTCGTTTCCCGTTTTGGTTCTATTGATTGTGATGGCGGTAATCAATTCGATCATCACACCGGGATTTTTATCCTTGTCATCATTGTCCGGTTTTTTCGGATCTTATGCTCCTTTGGTTTGTGTTGCAATTGGTTCGGCAGTCGTCTTGTTTGGCGGGGGAATAGATATCTCTTTAGGGGCAATTGTCTCATTGGTAAATGTTGTGCTTATCACGTTGGTAGGCAAGGGGTTTGATATGTTCTCCGCCTCGGTGATTGCTTTGTTAGTCGCTGTTGCCATGGGTGCTTTAAATGGATTTGTCATTGGATTCTTGAGAGTTAATCCCTTATTGATAACTTTTTCAACATCTTCCGTTGCAGCAGGTCTGGCTCTTTGGGTAATGCCAACCCCAGGAGGGCAAGCCTCTATGAATTTTATCACTTGGTACAACGGGAATTGGTTTGGGATTCCGACTCCAATTTATTTTATCGTTTTTGTCTGGCTTTTGTGGTACCTCTTGTCTCAAACACCTATCGGCATATGGTTATATGCAATGGGGCGGGATGAGCGAAAAGCATTTGTTTCTGCGATTTCCGTTTCATGGCTTCAGTTCTTCACCTATGTGTTTGCGGCATTCGTGACTGGAATTGGCGCGATAGCGCTGACAGGAAGTATAGGAAGTGGAGATCCATTAGTGGGACTCCCTATATCCTTAAATGCCATTGCTGCTTGTGTCATTGGCGGAATTTCTCTTATGGGTGGAAGCGGCGATTCTCTAGGTGCGATTTTTGGAGCATTGTTCTTAGGTTTGGTTTCAACAACTGTTTTGGCAGTGCATATCCCTCCTTTCTATCAGGATTTGGTATCAGGTGTTATCGTTCTATTCGGTATTATCGGATCTATTTCGCTTTTACGTAAATTTAAATTTGATGCTTAGGAGTGTAAGACATGGAGATGGAACGGAAAATGGAAAAGACCATTCTCTTCTCAAAACAGAAAGCGAATTGGTTTATTTTACGAAAAAATATATATATTCCCTCTATTATTGCCTGCATTGTTCTGCTTATGTTAGGGCAGATTATCAGCCCTGGTTTTGCAGCTTTGAATAATATCGGTAATATCCTTGCTGTGGCAAGTATTCTAGCCATTGCGGCAGTAGGACAGACATTGGTTATTGTTTCCGGTGGTGAAGGAATTGATCTCTCAGTTGGCGCCGTGATGTCAATGGGAGCTCTACTTGGAGCTAGTTTTATTCATGGAAAAGCAAGTAATTTGCCAATTGCCATTGTTCTTCTAGTTTTGATAGGTGCCCTTGTTGGTTTTATTAACGGATTTGGTATTCAGCGATTTGGAATTCCTCCTCTGGTCATGACACTGATTATGACGTCTGTAGTCAATGGGTTTACGGTGGCGTATACGAAAGGGCAACCGTCAGGCGCAATTCCTAAAGTTCTTCTTGCTGTAGGGCAGCCAATTGTTGGCCCAATTAGATGGTTATTAGTTTTAACAATTGTTGTACTGGTGATTTTCGGATTGATAATGAATATGACCTTGTTTGGAAAAAGGTTGTTTTTGGTAGGTAGTAACCGGAATGCAGCGATATTATCGGGAATTCAGGTCAATCGTACCGTAATTCTTACGTATATGATTTCTGGCATTATCAGTGCGTTAGCTGGGTTAATTCTCGTTGGATATACCGGAAATGCACAATTGCAGATGGCAAGTGACTATACGTTGTTGTCAATTGCGGCGGTAGTGATTGGCGGAACGAAGCTGGTCGGTGGTGAAGGAACCCTCATAGGCTCAGCATTTGGTGCGATTGTTTTAACGATGTTGACAAGTGTTTTAGTAGCAATTGGTTTTCCGCCTGGCGTTCGCCAATTGGTACAAGGGTTGACTTTGCTGGTGATTTTAATTGCATATTCCCGTGAACCTAAGCTGCGACAGTAGGGGTGGTTGAAATGGAATTTGTTCTACCTAAAGATTTAGTGAAAAAGATCCCGGATGGGTCAACAATTGCTCTTACGGGTTTCGGTGGCATGGGACAATGCGACGCAGTCATTAAGGCAATCCGTGATTCATTTTTGGAGTCTGGACATCCGCGAAATTTGACCATTTTTCACGCTGCTGGCCAATCTGATCGAACAAATGGGCTTGAATATATTGCTTTGGAAGGATTAGTTTCCCGGATTTTTGGCGGACATTGGGGGTTGTTGCCCAAAACTCGCTCTTTAATTGAGGAAAACCTTGTAGAGGCTTATTGTTTGCCGCAAGGTCAATTAACTCATTTATTTCGAACGATGGCAAATGGACTACCTGGCCACTTCTCGCCGATTGGCATCGGAACTTTCGTTGATCCAAGAATCGAAGGCGGTAAATTTAACGAAAAGGCAAAACAAAGTGGATATAGCCCGGTTGAAGTTTTATCAATTTTGGGTGAAGAATACCTCTTTTATAAAGGAATTTCTTTTGATTACGTGCTGATTCGAGGGACAAAAATTGATGAGAAAGGAAATTTGAGCGCTGAAGAAGAACCGTTGAAGCTCGAGATCCTATCCGCTGCTCAAGCAGCGAAGGCACGAGGCGGAAAAGTGATTGTCCAGGCGAAGTATTTGGTGCAGTACGGGACCATTCATCCAAAGGATGTAGTCATACCTGGATATCTAATTGACTATGCTGTCATCGTTGAGAATCCGGAGATAGACCACCGGCAGGTTCCGAGCTCAGTCTATCATCCGAAGTATTCGGGAGATATCCGAGTCCCGGTTGATGAATTGCGCAAATTACCGCTCGATATACGTAAAATCATTGGCCGACGCGCGGTGATGGAATTGTCGAAAGGTTCCATTGTCAATTTGGGCATTGGCATTCCAGGGGATGTTATTGGCTCGGTGAGTGCCGAAGAAGGCTTACTGGATGACATGATTTTAACTATTGAATCCGGTGTTGTTGGTGGTGTTCCCGTAGGCAAAAACGAATTCGGGATTACCGTGAATGCAGATGCCATCTTAGACCATGCCAGCCAATTTGATCATTATCATGGTTGCGGTATAGATATTACATTTATGGGTGCAGCGGAGATTGATCAAGACGGTAATGTGAATGTGAGCAAATTTGGAGGTCGCATGGTTGGATGCGGAGGATTCATTGATGTGACACAACCTGCAAAAAAAGTCGTATTTTGTACGACATTCACGAACGGAGGTCTTGAAGTAAACGCTGTAGATGGCAAATTAAAAATTGTCCGCGAAGGAAAAAACAAAAAATTCGTAAAAAATGTTGAGCAAATTACATTTAGTGGGAGATATGCCTCGCAACACCAAAAACCTGTCTTTTATGTAACAGAGCGAGCTGTCTTCAAACTGAGTTCGGACGGCTTGACACTCATTGAGATTGCACCGGGTATTGACCTCGAGAAAAATATTCTTTCACAAATGGAATTTGAGCCAATCATATCTCCAGATCTTAAAGTGATGGATGAAAACATATTTCGGGAGGCCGTTGTATGAAGGTATTCGTGGCCTCAGATTCGTATAAAGGGAGTTTGTCTTCTAATGATGTGATAAGAGCGATTCAAGAAGCGGCAACAAGGTGTGGAAATATTGACGTTTATGGAATCCCTATTGCAGATGGCGGCGAGGGGACACTTGCTACGGTCTTAAATTCATTGAATGGTGAACGTATTTTATGTGAAGTGACAGACCCAATCGGGCGAAAAGTCCCTGCATATTTCGGATTGACCAAAAATACTGCAATTATCGAAATGGCAAATTCATCTGGACTGACATTATTAACTAAAGAAGAAAGAAATGCGTTGTACACAACTTCTTACGGATTAGGTGAGATGATTTGCCAAGCGTTAGACCGACCTGAAGTCGAAGAAATCATTGTTGGGATTGGCGGCAGTGCGACGAACGACGGCAGTATAGGCATGGCACAAGCGTTAGGACTTCGCGCGCTGAACGCGAATAATGAAGAAATCCCCTTCGGGTGGAGCATATGTTGGGGATATTGCAAAACTAGATATCCAAAACATGCATCCAAGGTTGAAAGAAGTTCCAATCCGTGTGATGTGTGATGTATCGAATCCTTTATGTGGTAAAAACGGCGCCTCAGTGGTATATGGACCTCAAAAAGGCGCATCTTCGGAAATGGTTGCATTGCTTGATCAGAATCTCCAGCGTTTAGCTGAGAGAATTCGAATAGATTTGGAAACTGACGTTCTTGATATTCCTGGTGGCGGTGCTGCAGGTGGAGTCGGTGCAGCGCTCGTCGCATTTTGCAATGCAGAACTACAGCCAGGTATTGATGTGATTTTAGATCTTTTCTGTTTCGTGGAAAAAATACAAGATGTCGATCTGATTATTACAGGTGAAGGTAAAACTGATTTTCAAACTGCGTTTGGCAAAGCAGTATCCGAGGTAGCAAAGCGGGCAAAGCCTTATCAAAAAACTATCGTATGTCTGTCCGGAGCTCTTGGTGAGCATATAGAATCCCTTTATCAAGTTGGAGTTGACTGTTTCTTTAGCATTTTTCCTGGTCCGATTACCGAAGAACAGGCAATGTCGAATGCATATTCATATCTCGTCGATGCAGCAGAGAATATTCTTCGGCTGTTTATAAAGGGAAGGGAGAGTAAAGATGGTTGAAAAAATCATGCTGGTAGGTTCCAACTGATTCTCCAGGATTTACTGTTAACTGGATTTTTGTCCCCATGTGGAATGAATCGATGTTCATGGTCATGGAGGGAGAAGATCCGAAAGATGTAGATACAGCGATTAAGCTCAATGGTTCCTTTAGAGTTGGCTGATTTCGCAGGACTTGATACGGTATTAGGAGTTATGGAAGTGTTGTATCACAATCTTGGAGATCCGAAGCCCGTTATTGCGGAAAATGGTTCATGCTGGTTTTCTGGGGCGTAAGGCTATGATTATAGTAAGTGAGATATCTGGCCTACATTGGATAATTTTCAAATCACAAATGAAACAGAGTGCAACTACGCGACAGAAATTGCACTCTGTTTTTCATCTTTTTTAGCAGTTTATTCTGTCTATAGAAAATATAATAATGACGTAATCATTAGGGAGGGAATTATGTGTATTGGTTTTATATTGTTCTAGGTTTACTTGGAGGATCAGCTTTGTCAATCCAAGTTGGTGTTAACGCGCAACTTCGAAGGTGGATTGGTAGTTCAAACCTGGCGGCATTTATATCATTCATGGTTGGCACCATTGCATTGCTGATTTATTGTTTAGCGACACATTCTCCATGGAAAGGATTTCAGCGGATGCATCACGCGCCTTGGTGGGTTTGGTTAGGAGGAATTTTAGGAGCGTTTTACATTTGTATTACAATTATTGCGGGCCCTCGTATCGGTGCAGCAGCGTTCATCGGGTTGGCGATTACGGGACAGTTTCTAACCTCGCTAATAATTGACCACTTTGGCTTGTTGGGATTTCAAGTTCATCACCTTAATCCGCTACGCATTGTTGGGGCAGTTTTGCTCATTGCGGGTGTCGTTCTCATCCAGAAATTCTAACTCAAGTTTCGATACGATCGGGAGGTTGTGTAATTTAGCAGTTGAGAACCTTGCCTGGGTAGACTAGAGAGTCACCAGTAGCGAGTCTTGGGTTCTCAGGAGTAATCCTGCGAGCTAAGCGTAGGAGGTTAAGGAGTCGGTTAAAATGTGTCTAAACAGTCGAATCTCTGGATCGTCAGATTGTAGGTGTTGTTTGGCTCCTTGTCCTTGAACAAAGTATATCTATCGGTGCAGTTGATTCCAAGGGCAGCCGTGATTTGTGGGACCGAATACCTTCGGTGTGGAGGATTCGCACAGATCCCTGTTTTTTACCTTCGACCCCAATTTGTCTTTTTTAGGAGAATCTCCAATCTGGATCTCTTTTTCTCTGATGAGAACCTTTAGCCTTTTCCAATTACTTTTCTAACTCTTGCTTCCGTTTAGAAACTCCTGTTTTTTAAGGCGTTTAGTCCGCCTTAATTGCTTCCCGCCACCGATAATATTGCGGTTGCTCTACTACTACGGGAGATAGTGTCACCTAGTAAAATCAATACCAGCACGAACTCCGTATTCTGCTCAACAGTTAACTTTTGTTTCACCATAAAACGCCCCCTTTCTTCTTACGTATGGAAGCTTAAGGGAGCATTATAGATCGTATAATGAAGTTTACTAACAAAGATCAACATGTCCCAAAGTTTGCAAAAGGTACGCATCAGTAACGTCATGCAAAAGTTGCATGTGAAAGGACGGTCCCAAGCCGTGGTGGAGTTGGTAAGATTGGGCGAATTAAAGATATAGTCTGCATGTGACCCTGCCGCATTTGCAAAGAAGGCAGGGGTTTTTATTGTATGGATCATTTGGGGAAAGGGGAATGCGAGCCCCTTTCGCTTCCAAAGTAACCGGGAAACCTGGTTATTTTGAGAGGATTTCAACAAGTACATGCGATCGTTAAAGGCGTAGCGTCTGCGTTTGAATTAAAAGAGAAGCAGACAAGCCAAAGCATTTGTCAGATGGTCATAAAATCGGGTTCGGGCAACCCCAGATACTCTCGCGCCCGGGCCAAAACAATCGACAAAATAGGGGATCACCTTCCCGGGAAAGGAACCCGGGACAAGCAGACGGCCGCTTGCAATGGGGGACTGAGAAATCTTACCGCAAAAGGATCTTCAAACAGACGCCTTTCATTCGGAAAGGAATACTCCAGCGCCCGAAAAAAGCCACAAATTGAGCCGTTTTGCTCGCGCGATCCCGTTTCTTTTGCTTACCATAATTCATCGGTTCCTTCCCACCTCCAATCAAAGAGAAGGCCGGGCAAACCATCAGATGATCATTTCATTCATATGTCATTTTTCCTGCATTATATCCGCTCCGTGCCACCAGCAAAAACCCCTGCCGCTCTTTACACGGCAGGGTTAAAGGTTATGCGGAAAACCCACATTCGTATTCTTCCGTAATCCACTCTACAAAAAGCCTATAATCCGCACAAACTTGCTTTTTATAATACAGCGCCAAGCGGGTAAGATCTTTGGCAAACCGGTCAAAGTCATCCCCGATTGCGTTTAAGATTGCTTGTTCATTTTGGTGCTCAATCTTGTCATGAACATCCTGGTCCGCACGGGCGTGCGCTTTTGCGGTTACTTGCCCCATGATTTCGACCGTCGCCAAAATAGACGCAAAGTGTTTGAGATGATCCCGGTCCAACTCATCTTGATAAGAAGAATTTTCCCTGACATAATAATGGCGGCCCTGAACCGTCATCCATCCGAGATAAGGATCTTCGAGATGGTGCATCGCTTTTTGCGTCATAACCACGCGTTTTCCGTGGTGTATGCCTTCTCCTTCCTCGGTAAACACGGGATGGGCAGGGAAAAAGTGTGCGGTCACAGGCTGACGCGCTTCCTTTGCTTCAAGTATTACATCATCCTCTTGATTGTCGTCATCATCGCCTTCGATCAATATAAAGTAACGATTAAGGCCAACCGAACCAATCCCCGCCCCAAACGACTTGACGACATCTTTAATGCGAAAATACGCGCGGCCTTGACGATTAGTTTGATCTAACGTGTCAAGATACTGATTCCACGCTTCTTCAAGTGCTTGTCTCTCTTTTAGATCAAGGGATTCAAGTCCATTTCCTCGTTTGAATCGCCGCTTTCCATTTTCAACAATCGTCATCTTTAACAAAGCTTCATTCGGTTTTTTGCCTTCAACATTCTCCAGGAGATTTTTAACAGGTCCATATGTTGCCTCTTTATTAAAAAGTGTTTTAACAGCGTGGCTACGATCAGCAAACGTTTGGAGCTGTTTGGCATAATATTGATAGAAGCGCTCCATTAATTCACTTTGATTTTCTTCCGAGTAGCCGAGCATTTCGGCGTAAAGTCCGATACTGACGCTATTGCGAATAATGTCATAAAGGTAGGATCCGAGAAAGCCTTCATCAAAATCATTGATATCAAACACAATTTGGCCGTCTTTCGCCTGGAAGGCGCCGAAATTCTCAAAATGGAGATCTCCTTGGATCCAAGTCGGATGTTCATCCGTGGTCTGATAAGGAAGAGGAAGTTTGGTCAGATCTTCATAAAAGAGAACCGCGCTTCCTCTATAAAAATGAAAAGGACTTTTTTTCATTTTGGCATATTTAATGGCTCGTTTCTCTTTGCTTAAGTTTAATTGACCGCCTTCATAGGCATCAAACAGCATTTTTATGGTGTGCTTTCGAATCGTTTTCCGTGTGTCCTCTACCAATAACATAAAAATCTCCACCTTATTTATATAAAAATCAAACTCTATTATAAATCAAAAGAATTAGTTGTTTATGGATTTTTTTCCTAAAAAATCGTTTAATCTTTCCCTAATCAGTTAGCAATCGCCATCGCATTGCGGGGGGTAGATTATGTATACCGGGGATATCAGCTCGACGTGACTTTTCTCGATGAGTGGATGAAAGTGGAGTGCGAGGAACTTTAAAGGGATACCTGTCAATCAAGTAAAATGGCATTGATCCTATTATTTCGTCACTCGACTAAAAATTGAAAATTGGATAGATGTCTTAAAACTATGTCCAAATTGGACTGAAGGGTAAAGAAAAAGCAATACGTTGATGAAGTTGATCGGTTATAATGAAAGAAATATCAGTTAAATGGGGTGAGACATTGCGGGATAAAGAACGATTGAAGACCATTTGGGAGAAATTTGTTTATTACAACCAAATCGATCCTAATCTCGATGAATTGGTCAAACAATCGTGGTTACGTTCCGTCTTTTATGGAGTAAACCCTCAACAAGAAAAGGGTAAGAAAATTCTTTCCCCTAAACAACTTGAAAGATGTCTGCGAGACAAAAGCGATTTGCTTCGCATTTCTCTTCCATTAATGCAAAGCCTGTATACCTTGGTGCAAGGTTCCGGATTCCTCGTTATTCTGTGCGATGAAAATGGATTGTTATTGAAGATGCTTGGAGATCCAGATACCTTGTTTGAAGCGAAAAATATCAATTTTGTTGAAGGTGCCAATTGGAGCGAAGAAGCGATGGGAACAAATGCTATTGGCACTTGTATTAAACTGGATCAACCAATCCAAATTTACGCCGCAGAGCACTTCTCTAAGATATGCCAATCATGGACTTGTTCCGCCTCACCGATTCATGATCCAGAAGGAAAAATTATTGGTGTACTAAACATGTCAGGCCCCTTTGAAAAAGTACATCCCCATACATTAGGGATGGTGGTGTCAGCAGTCGAAGCAATTGAAAACCAGCTTAAATTAATTGAAAAGTCTAAAAAGAATGAGATTATGCAAAGCTATTTGGAGGCAACGATCAATACATTGACGGAAGGGGTTTTAATAGTTACACAAGAAGGAAGCATCATTAAGACAAATGAAATACTACTAAAAATGATTAAAATAGATGAACAACAAATCATTGGCCACAAACTCAATCAAGTTTTTGGTAATGAGATCATGAAGAAAATAGCAGTTGCACAAACGGAAATAGTGGACAAGGAAATAAGTTTAAAAGTGAATTTCAGTGGGGAAATTGTTCATGTTCTACTGAATGTGAAACCTATAATCAGTTCTGTCGGGAAGTTGATGGGGTCTTTAATCATGTTAAAAGAGATCAAGAAAGTCCGACAGTTCATTCATAATCTGACCGGAAGTCAAGCGAAGGTTACGTTTGCGGACATTATCGGGAATAGTCTTACATTTTTAGAATGCATCAAAGAAGCAAAATTGGCTGCCTGTTCCAATTCATCCGTATTGTTAATGGGGGAAAGCGGAACAGGAAAGGATTTGTTCGCCCAAGCCATCCATAATGAAAGTGATCGAAGGAAAGGGCCGTTTATTGCCATTAATTGTGGAGCAATACCCCGAGATTTGTTAGGCAGTGAATTATTTGGCTATGTTGAAGGGGCGTTTACAGGAGCAAGAAAAGGAGGGAGTGCCGGTAAGTTTGAATTGGCTGATGGGGGAACATTATTTCTCGATGAAATTGGGGAAATGTCACTCGAAATGCAAGTACTTCTGCTGCGGGTATTGCAGGACAAAGAAGTTGTACGAATTGGCGGACATAAAGTGATTCCGGTTGATGTTCGTATTATCGCGGCTACGAATAAAAACCTCGAAAGAGAAGTAAAAAAAGGGAGTTTCCGCAAAGACTTATTTTACCGTTTGAATGTAATACCCATCAAAATCCCAAGTTTGCGAAATCGCAAAGAAGACATCCCGCTACTGGTTAGCAATTTTACAAAAAAATTAAATCACAGGCTGGGTAAACAAATTAAAAGAATTTCACCGAGATTAATGGATTTATTAACGGAATACGACTGGCCGGGAAATGTTAGAGAGTTACAAAATGTTTTGGAAAGAACCATCATTAGATCTACCGGTGATGAGTTGCTTCCCGAGTTTTTACCAATCGAACTAAAAACCGAACATATACCTATTAAAGAGGATGACGGCCTTCCGCTTAAAGAAGAAATAAAAAAACAAGCATTGATCCAGTCGATTCGGGAAAGTAACGGTAACTTCAAACAAGCTGCCCGTCTGCTTGGGATTTCTCGCAGCACCTTATATAGACAATTGGAGAAATATAATCTGGAGAAATATAATCTAAGGTAAGTATGTCACATCTAGTGTCCCGTTTTGGGACATATTTGCCAATTTAGCTTTCATACATATGTCCCGAAATGGGACATTTTTTTTGTGAAAAGCCCAATTTTTAGTCTATCAGAATATTGGCATGATTTTTGCTTTAATATTAAAGCGATGAAAAGATCAAATAGTAAGGGGAAATTTGGACATAACCTTGGTTATTGTCCAGTAATGGAATCAGCAATGTAGAGAACAAAACCAACAAACAAGGAGGAGAAAAAATGTCAGTCCCTGCGGAAAAATTGAAATGGATGTATGAAACAATGTTCAAAATTCGCTATTACGAAGAAACAATGGTGAAGGTTTACATGGAAGGGAAACATCCTGTCTTTAACATCGGAGCCGGACCAGTTCCAGGAGAAATGCATCTGGCGGCCGGACAAGAACCTGCCGCAGTTGGGATTTGTGCTCATCTGCATGAAATGGATACTGTTACAGCGCCACATCGACCCCATCACCATGCGATCGCCAAAGGTGTTGACCTTGATCGGATGACTGCTGAAATTTTCGGCAAAGAAACTGGTTTGGGAAAAGGAAAAGGCGGCCATATGCACTTGTTTGATCCCAAAGTTAAATTTTCCTGCGGTGGAATCGTAGCTGCAGGAATTCCACATGCAGTAGGTGCAGCCTTAGCTGCCAAAATGAAGAGAAAAGACTGGGTGGCAGTTGCCTTTATTGGTGAGGGGGCAGCGAATGCCGGCGCTTTTCACGAGTCTCTCAATCTGGCGGCTCTGTGGAAATTACCTGTAATTGTCGTAATTGAGGATAATTCTTATGGTATTTCTGTACCAAAAGCAGCTTCAACCGCGATTCAATCGAATGATAAACGAGGGGCGGCCTACGGAGTTCCAGGTTTTTATGTGAAAGATAATGATCCAATTGAAATGTGCCGGGTTTCTGGCGAGGCTGTAGAGCGCGCGCGCAGGGGAGAAGGACCAACTATTATTGAGATTGAGACTTATCGTTTCTTAGGCCATTTCCAAGGAGATCCGGAACTATATCGTGATCCAAATGAGGTTCCCAGCCTTCGTCAGAATGATCCGATTCAACGTTTAAAGGAGCTGTTGCTTAAGGAAAATCTCGTTTCCTCAGCAGAAATTGCACAAATGGAAAACCGTGCCCGTCAAGATGTAGATAGGGCATATGAATTTGCCAAAAAAAGTGCTTATCCAAAACCGGAAGCTGCTTTGGAAGACGTGTTCGTAGACGCTTAACGGTTAATAAAACTTATTTAAAAAGGAGAATTGAATGCCTATGGAGACGACAAAACGCCTGTTAACTGGAAATAAGGCAATGGCAGAAGCGATTGCATTGGAAATGGAACGGGATCCAAATGTATTTGTGCTTGGTGAGGATGTGGGAATTTACGGCGGTATATTCGGGTCGACTGAAGGGCTCTTCAAAAAATTTGGAGCGGAGAGAGTACTTGATACACCTATTTCAGAAACCGCTTTCATAGGGGCGGCAATTGGGGCTGCCGCTGAAGGAATGCGTCCGATTGCGGAATTGATGTTCGTTGATTTTCATGGAGTATGTATGGATCAAATCTATAATCATATGGCAAAGATTCCATACATGTCTGGCGGTAACGTTAAACTTCCGATGGTCCTGATCACCGCAGTAGGCGGGGGTTATAACGATGCAGCGCAACATTCGCAAACTTTGTATGCGTCATTTGCCCATTTGCCCGGCATGAAAGTGGTAGCGCCTTCTACTCCGTATGATTTGAAAGGTATGATGATCTCCGCGATTCGCGATGACAATCCGGTGGTCTTTATGTTTCATAAATCTTTGCAAGGTTTGGGATGGATGGATCCAATCGATGCTTCGATCGGCCATGTTCCTGAGGAAGCATACACCCTACCCCTTGGAAAAGCGAATGTGGTGCGAGAAGGAGCAGATGTCACCATTGTCGGGATTCAAATGATGACACATTATGCGCTCGAGGCAGCAGAGAGATTGGCGGAACAGGGAATTCAAGCGGAAGTCATTGATTTGCGGTCACTCGTTCCGTTAGATAAAGATACAATTATCCAATCAGTAAAAAAGACACACCGTTTAGTGGTTGTCGACGAGGACTATCGCTCATACGGAATGACAGCCGAGGTGGCGGCCGTTGTAGCAGAAGAGGCGTTATATGAATTGGAGGCTCCGATCCGCCGTTTGGCAGTTCCCGATGTGCCGATCCCCTATAGCCGACCTCTTGAAAAGTTTGTGATCCCAGGTCCACAAGCCATTTATGAAGCAGTAGTCGATCTATTGAAAGAATAAACAGAACGATTAGGAGGTAGCTCAATTGTCCGAACAGATAGAAGTGAGGTTGCCAGAAACAACTGAAGATGTAATGGAAAGCTTGGTTGTTTTTTGGCACAGGTCAGTAGGAGATCGGGTTGAGCAAGGAGAGGTACTGGTTGAAGTTCAAACTGAAAAGGCTGTGTTTGAGGTAGAGGCACCGGCAAGTGGGCGTATTACTCAAATTTTTGTGAAGCGTGGCGAAGTGGCTGCAGTTGGAGAGGTTTTGGCAGTGATTGAACAGATGGAAGAGGATAGCCGGAATGTGCAACAAGTAATGAGTGCCGCTAACGAAAAACAACAGAAAGCTATTTCAAACCAACAGGCGGAGCCACTCTCTGTGAAGGCCTCTCCACGAGTGCGGCGCCTTGCGAGGGAACTGGGTGTCGATCTCTCTGTCATTACTGGAACTGGCCCCAGCGGTCGTATAACTGAAAGTGATGTCCAAAATGCCCTGAAACAATTCAAACTAAACGAACAAACTGTGGAACTGACAGCTTTTCGGCGAACGATTGCGAAAAGAATGATGAAAAGTCTGCAACACTCTGCTCAGTTAACAGAAAACGCATGGGCTGATGTTACCGCTTTATCAAAACAGAGAAAGCAGTTAGCGCCTGAAGTAAGTTGGAACACTTGGATTCTGCGTGCGGTGGTCTTAGCTTTAATGGAACATACGTACATCAATGCTGTTTGGGAAGAGAACGGGATCCGACAATTTGATTATGTTCATTTGGGAGTAGCCGTTGACACGGAGGATGGACTGTTGGTTCCGTCGATTCAACATGCTGAGCGATTGACATTGTTCGAACTTCACGAAGCTGTGAGTCAAGTTGTGCAAAAGGCGCGTCTGGGAAAGCTGTCAAGCAGTGAATTGTCAGGAAGTACGTTTACTGTCACCAACTTAGGATCTTATGGCATTCAATTCTTTACTCCAATTATTAACCCTCCTGAGGCGGGTATATTAGGGGTCGGGCAAATTGAAAAACAAATTGTGTTTGCAGATGAAAAACTTGAACAACGGGAGAGATTACCGCTTAGTCTAACATTTGACCACCGAATTCTGGATGGAGCTCCAGCAGCAAGATTTCTTCAGACGCTCGTTCAATTGCTGGGAGATCCGAAAAAAATACTGTAAAGTTATCGTTGATTGTTCTAATTGTCTAAGATCAAGAGAGTAAAAAAAGTTGAGTGGAAAGCTTGCTCTCATGAGCCGCCATATACTCGTAATAAAGGGGGATGGTTCGAGTCCTGTTTACTGCTCCAGATCAACCCCCTGGGAATCCCGATACTTACTGTCTCTGTTTCAACAATCGTGAACGTGTGCATTTTCTATACGGATACTTAACTCCAATGAGAATCTTCAGGAGGACTCCTCACTCAAGTAGCTTGATACACGTGCATTGTGAGGATAGCATTAAGCCGTTTGTCCAAGAGAGAAATTTATCTTCTTGGAGCACGGCTTTTTTTCATCAAATGAGCATACTTGCCAAAGGGAATGATGGGACCGGAAGGATCAGGAAGAATGTACTCCTTATACTTATACGACAGGAAAGTAGCGAGATTCTGATCTTTGAGCGGATAAACTCCAGCAACGCAGCACGTAACTGCTCATCATTGCTAATCCCTATCGATTCCAGACGCTTTCTCTTTGCGTACAGTTCTTCAATCCGGATAGCCGTGTATTTTGCATTTCGGTGCTTTTTCCCGGATTACAAGTTGGTGAGACATTTAGCCTCGGTCCTGATACGCCGTTATATCAAATCGGTGAGAAGGCTTGTGATCTATATGAGAAGGATGACCTTTTTTACAATCCCCTTGGTTATTGGACATTACAAAGAAAATGAGTCGAATGGGTGGTCTTACCCTGTCAAGTAAACTACAAAGCCTAAGAACTTATGCGGCGATCATTTGCCGGATTCGACGGGGAGCGATCACCGAGTCGCTATTGGGAGCGTTCATTGCTGTAAAAGGGATAAAAGAGTGGCCACGCTCAACCTTAATGCTGGCGGTACCTCTCTTAGGCAGATAGCACCCACGAAGCAGAGCTTTGCCAGAACCAACTTTTTTTATCAACTTTTCAACTTCTATTCCCATTTATTTGTTGCATAATTTAGAGTTGTATAAGATGATAATGAGACAACTTTCATAGGTAGGATGAAAATGAGTCATTTTTTAATTGCTCAATTTGAGATATTACGAGGGCGTTTACAGCAATTTTTGGAGGCAACCTCCGAAAACGTAGCGGATCAAATGCCTCAGGGTTTCAACAATACGATTCGCTGGAATGTCGGGCATATCTTAACGGTCGCCGATACGTTTTTCGGTTTAAAGAGCTGTTCTGGGCTGGAACCAAACCGGCAGACTGGGCAGGAGAAGTCCCCTCTCTGGAAACATTAACTTCTCGGTTGCAGGAACAAACGGCACAAATCAAAGATGCATTCTCCGATCGGTTAGAAGAGATGTTGGAGAAACCAATCCAACTTCCAAATGGCTTTAAAATCGAAACGATTGGCGCAGTATTTAGTTTCAATAATACTCACGAAGGTGTGCATATGGGTTATATGAATGCGTTAAAGCGTACCATTGAAAGACAGACTAAATAAGGAAAACAGAGGAAAACTGTGGAAGGTGCAGGAAGTCACGGCTCCACGGTATGAATGCGCCTAGGAAAGATCCGATTATTCTCTAAATTATGAATAGATCGACCATGCTTTCGAATAAATGTCAATAAGATGATCTCTCTTGTCACCGTATCATTTGAGTGAATTTGTACGCTAAGAAACCAAACCTCAAGAAAAACTTGCTAAACGCTTCAAAGTGCGAAACACTTGAAACTACTATTTGAGCTGAAACTCAGAAAATAACAACATAACTAGGCATGGAACGTCCCTTCGTGGATGGATGTGGGTTACCACGCCAGATGAAGCGAAAAGCTCGCCAATTCATTGGCGATGTAGTTCACAATGGCATTTGATTAAGAGATGCCATGCCATATCATTTATCATGGAGGTTTGCTAATGAATTGTAAGAAATGGTCGATCATAGTTGCTTTTATGTGTATAGTGAGCCTCGTGGGAGCACCTTTAGCTGCGGAGGCAAGCCCAACACCAAAGCCATCACCAGGCCCAAGTCCAACGCCGTCAGAGGACATGCCAGAACAGTCAAAGCTGTTTAAAGTGGGGCCTACCATTCCTGGAGTCAAAAATCATGGATGGATCCCACAAGGACTTAGCTACCTAAAATCTAAGAATTGGCTTTTAATTTCTAATTACTGGGATGAAGGAAAAGGCTCACAGAGGCATCCTAGCACGATATCCGTCGTAGACAGAAAATCCGGGAAATTTGTGAAAAACGTTTATTTGTATGAGAAAAAAGGCAAAAAACATACAGGGCATGTGGGTGGAATTACAGTAACTCCTCATTATCTATGGGTTGCATCTACCACTAGTGGCAAGAATTATCTACTACAGTATCCCCTATATCAACTGGTCAATAAAAAAGATGATCAACCGATTTATCCCAAAAAAATATATAATCTGAAACATGGTGTTTCTTATGTTACTTATCATTTTAAGTACAAGGTAAAGCAGAAAAAAACTACGAAACAACTATGTATCGGTAAATTCGTAGAAAAGAAAGCAGGTAGCTTGTATTGCCATAACTTGGATTCCAAAGAGAATATGTCTTCAAAATATGTCTCCTATAAAACGCCATCCAATGTGCAAGGTGTAGAGTTCTACGGAAAAGATGTAAACAACCGTGGTTATATTCTCTACAGCCGGTCCTTTGGTCGAAAGAAAAACAGTACCTTGGATGTCTATAAGGGACTCGGTACAACGAACAAAGTGAAATCGTTGAAGATGTACTCGATGACCGAGGAAATTGTCCAAGTTGGAAATCAATTGTATGCCAACTATGAGTCGGGAGCGAAAAAGTACCGTCGAGGTGGCATAAAGAAAACTTACCACCTTTACTATGGGGATATCAGAAAGATTGTAAAGAAGTAAAAATTGATTGCTAAAAAAGATTCCTTCAGCTGAAGGAATCTTTGAGGCTGTTGACAAAAGAAGGTCAACAGCCTCACTCTCTGGTTACCCTTTTGGTGCCTTTTGCCCAGTTGGAAAACAGCGTTTTTTCCATAAACAAAATGAGCCCCTCTAAATTTTACAAGGGCCAAAGAGAAAGAGGATCTCTTTTTTGTTTATGGATGAAGAATGTACCCCCCAATATAACATTATCCAAAATGTCGATGTTTATGGTTTATTTGCACCAAACAAATAAGATGTCATTTACTTACTTCTTAAGATCAGGACTGAAAAACGATTCTTTTTGCTCCGTCCCCTTGGCGATCCCTCTCGGCACACCGGAAGAACGTACAAATCGTTGGTTTTGATACGTATGGCTAACGCTTTTATCCATGGGGTAAAGGCGGAGCAAATAGTCTCGAATTATTTTCCTTCCAAGCGAGGGAGTAATGTCCTTAAACCACGTCCCCTCCGGATATACAATTACAACGCAAGCATCTTGGCAGCGTCCATTGCATCGGGTCCTTGTGGTGTGAATCCTGTGATCCAAGTTACATGCCTTAATTTCGGCCCGGATCGCCTCAACGACTTCATTCCCACCCTTCTTGATACAACTTCCTCCATTGCAAATCAAAATATGATGTTGAGTCTCGGACAAATCCCATGTAGTCACTTTAATTCTCCTTCCGTATGAGTATGTTAAACTGGATCTTTAGCTTTTAAGGAAGCGGTCGCTTGTTAAAAAAGGAATAACATCGGAACAGGTTCCTTATACATCATCCATCTGTATATTGATTTTTGATTTAGATCGAAATCGCACAAAAGTGTAACACAAAATAATAAACACAAAGATGATAACGCCTACGATTTCGAAATCAAGTTCAAACGATGGGATGAAAAATGTTAATGCTTCATAAAATGCGACTCCGTAGGCCAAAGCTACAATGATCCATCCCATGATTCTTGATGCAGATCTCCCCAGTTTGCCGGATCGATCAAGCATTCGAAAGGCGACAAATGAATCGATGGTATCTGTAAGCATCATCCCGATCATAAAAGTCAGTCCCAAAATCACGGGCATTAATCTATTTGAATTACTAGCTGCAATGGCCCAAACAGAAGTTTGGCTTACTGTATCTGCTGCAAGTGCAAATATGCTCCCAATTAAAACGATATGAATAGGATTAGTAGTTTCTCGAGCGATCCGTGGAATGAATTTCCCTTTGATTCCACCAATCTTAAATTCAGTTTCTGTATTTTTTTTATTAAGAAGGTTCATGATATTCAATGTACCGATGAGGAATAGGGATATGACAGATACCCATGTTACGAGGGTATCAAAGTAATCGGGGAACTTGAAATTTCTACTAAATGTTGAGAGAATGACAGCCACACTTGCTACCACCATTCCATGTCCAAACGAAAACAGCGTACCTACCCAACGTGTAACCTTACTTTTCATACGCCAATTATAACGAACTAACCCATCAATACAGGCTAAATGGTCGGCATCCAATCCATGACGCAGTCCTAAGACAAACACGAAAAGAATGAGTGAAACAATTTCCATATTAAACTCCCTCCTCAAAATTGCTTCGTTTTTACAAAACATGATCTTTAGTAGGTTTTTGATATAACATGAGTCTTTTATTTACTAAATCCGCTACTGCTTATTCCGAGTTTTTATAATTGCTACACAGACCCTATCTATCTATTTTCATTTCTTAGTTTGATAGCGATGTGTCGGAATCCTTATTAAACATGTTGGTTCATATTGTGTGCATGATTTTTATTTCGATGCCGGCAATCGACCTCTGTGCTATGTAACTCACCCCTTCCCGCGCCGTTTGTTTTATCAATAATTCAGCCAGCGGTACCTGTACATATTTGCGCACCGCTCTCTTTAAAGTACGTGCTCCATACTTTTTGTCAAACCCTTTTTCAACCAAAAATTCTTTCGCGGAAACATCGAGTTCCAGCTGACAGCCGTATCTTAGCAGTTTCCGGTTTATCTGCTCCGTCAACAAATCAATGATTTCAAACAATGTCTGTCGTTCCAGCCAATTAAAGGTGATAATGTCGTCGATTCGATTGATAAATTCGGGTTGAAAACTGCTTTCAAGTCTTCTTTTGATTAGATGATCGAGAACCGTTTCGCGACCCCGCTTTCCCCAATTTCCCGGATTGAAGAAATAAATCGCCTGCTTGGCCAGAAAAGCAAATTTGTTATCAGCAAAACTTTGGATTTCTTTCGTTCCCAGGTTGCTGGTCATAAAGATCAGAGTGTTGCGGAAATCAATCGTCTCTTCACCCGACGCGATCGTCATGACGCCGTTGTCGAACACGTTCAATAGCGTTTGGATCACCTGGGGACTCGCCTTTTCAATTTCATCGAATAATATAATCCCCGGCCTGCTGTAAGATCCTTCGATTTTCTCCTTATCAAGGATGGTCGAACCTTCCCGACTCCCAACATATCCGGGAGGAGCACCTGTCAGCGCCGCGGCATAATGATCGAGAGACAAAGTATTCATATCTACTCGGCAAAAAGATTCCCGGTTGCCATGTATCGCTTCTGCCAGAACGCGGACAATTTCCGTTTTTCCGACGCCGGTAGGCCCCAAAAACAACCCGATATGCAGAGGTTTGTCCGAATCGGTTATGTCAGCCCACACAATTTTCAACATGTTTTCGATGTTTTTCAGTACATGTTCCTGCCCCAAAATTCTCTTCCGTAGCCTCTTCATTACCTCTTCAACATCAAACCGGTACCGGGTCTGAATTTTCCGGATTGGTTGATCTGCAGGTGAGTCTGTCACATCTGGCACTTTTTGTTTCTCCTCTATCTCTTTTCGGTTGCGTTCGTCCGCATAATATTTCAGCTTGTCATTAATAAATGGCATGATGCTTCTCCTCCCTGCTCTCTCTTGGAGAAAGAAGGAGCAAGACTCTTGCCAAGCCCTGACTCCTTCCTTAATAGACTGGTTTTATTTACCTGCCTCCCTCACTTTGCCTTCATTCGGAATTCCTTCAATCGGACACTCGGCTGTTCCGACTGTAGACCGGGTGATTTTTTCAACGTTTTCACGAGCCTTTTCCGCATCTAATACCCAGGTGCGGTAGAAATCGAACGGACATTCTGCTATACCTCTGTCTCCTTCGCCCGAATTGATCAAGCCGGTATAACCTCTGTGCAGAAGCTTGAAGAGGTGGTTTTGCGATTGCGAATTCCGGCGGAAATCGCGGATTTGCGAGACAGAAATCTCCGCATATTGAATGCCGTTTTCTTCCGTGCCGCACTCCCCGAGTGTCCGTCCATCGAATCCAATGATCGCAGAATGTCCGAAGTAGGAATACACACCGTCAAAACCGGTCGCGTTCGCAACTGCAACATACGAATTGTTCGCCCAAGCCATTGCTTTTGCCATGATAATTTGCTGTTCTTTAGCCGGATACATGTAGCCTTGGCAACGAACGATCAATTCAGCGCCTTTCATTGCGCAGTCCCGCCAAATTTCCGGATAGTTTCCGTCGTCACAAATAATTAGGCTCACTTTCAGACCTTTCGGTCCGTCACAGACAAAGGTTTTGCCGCCCGGATACCATCCCTCAACCGGCACCCAAGGTATAATCTTTCTATATTTTTGGACAATCTCGCCCTTATTGTTCATTAAAATCAGAGTGTTGTAAGGTGCTTTGTTCGGATGATCTTCATGCTGTTCTCCTGTGAGAGAAAACACTCCCCATGTATTAGCCTTCCGGCAAGCTTCAGCAAAGATTTCAGTTTCTTCACCCGGTATGGTTGAGGCGGTTTCATACATTTCTTTAGGGTCATACATGATTCCATGGGTGCTGTATTCTGGAAAAATGACCAAATCCATCCCTGGTAGCCCCTGCTTCATACCGACAACCATGTTCGCAATATTTCTGGCGTTCTCCAAAACTTCCTCTCTAGTATGCAAACGCGGCATTTTGTAGTTGACGACTGCCACTCCCACAGTATCAAAACTGCTTGAAATATCTCCATGCCTCATTTCAAACACTCCTTTTAATTTAATGGGATTGATAGTTTTTAGGCTTGTTTGGGTGCTGCGAGGGTTAAAGTAAATAGCATGGTAAACGATGGACAAGTAGGATACTGACACCTGCAGTGAATGCATCAATACGTATTCCACAGGAAATCGCTGTACGTCATTTTTTTAAGTCTAGGGAAGGGATGAAATACAAGTGCTCTCAAAACGTCTGCTTTCTAAGAGGAGGAACATATAGCACTCATGCATGATGTTTATATAGGAACAGGTGTATGTGTGCTGCTTAGAAATGGGACAACGCAATGTTGTCCCATAAATGAACGGTTGATTTATCTAATTACGATATATATAGAATTGTAATTTTAATTTTTTGAAATTTAGATATCTTTTTGTTAATAGAAAACCTCATCTCGTTCCCCAGTGAAAAATTCGTTAGCACGGGTATCGATGTCGCGCTTGTCTAAGATTCCTGTTTCTACCACGAGTCGCTCCAAGGCTTTTAGCCAATGCTCATAGTAATTCCAGGCATGTTTATCCTTTTGTTTAGTGGTCTCCCATACACCGATCTCCTGGATCAATCGGGTTCGGAAATCCTCCCATGAGGTATAACGCTTTTCCTCATACAGAGCAAGAGCCATACCAAAAGCTCGGCTTTCCCAAGGCTCTTGGAATTCTAATTCTCCGTTTTTTCTGGGTGGTGCGACTTCTTCGGGCATATACGCAAGCATAGAATCAACAGAATTGCTCTCACAATTATTTTTCATGGTTACCTCCTATCACACAGTGGCCGTAGGCGGCTGTACTTTGGCAACACCAATCATGGAATCTCGAGTAACGAGTTTTGCAAGTTCTTCCTCCGTCATTCCTTCAGTACCCTCAGGTCTTTGCGGTAATACCATAAATCGTAGTTCTGAACTACTGTCCCATACCCGGACTTCTACTGTATCAGGCAAGTCCAAACCGAATTCTCGTAGTACCTCTCTTGGCTCTTTGACAACCCGAGCCCGGTAGGCCGGTTCTTTGTACCATGAAGGCGGTAAACCAAGCAAGGGCCAAGGATAGCATGAACATAGGGTACAGACTACTACATTGTGTACAGTATCCGTATTTTCCACTACCCGGATATGTTCTCCCTGCAGACCATAATATCCGAGTTCTTTTAATACAGTCTCTGGATCCTCTAGCAATCTTTGTTTGAAAACGGGATCTGTCCAGGCCTTAGCGACGACCTTGGCTCCGTTCATGGGACCAAGCTCATGTTCATAGTGTTGTACAACCCTATCGATCGCGTCAGAGGAAAGGAGTCCTTTCTCGATAAGAAGTGATTCAATAGCTTTTGCCCGTGCTCCCCAAAACGATTGCGGATGTGGATGGTGATGTGGGAATCGGGGATCTACTTTGTGATTATCAGCCATAATAAACTCCTCCTTTATAAATGATTAGTTTGAAATAGGTTCCAAATAACTTTCCCAAAGATCGACATAAACTGCATCTTTCTGTTTTACTCCCCATAATTCTTCGGCCTCAAAACGTACGCGATAGAGATATTGCGGGTTTTCGCCTCTCCTATGAGCCGCATCATCAGGGAAAACATGGGCCCCATACACCTCATCGATGACACCATACTTGTCACGGGTGTAACGGGGGAATCTTGTATGACCAGTTGGGTGAATGTTCCTTGTCTTTATTCTGTCTCCCACCTCGAACCGGGGAGGAGACGATATTTCGCGGAGCGGAGACAATCCTTCTAGCAGGGCTTTTTCTACAAGCTTTACTAATTCTGGATCCTCCCGGCGTGGTATTTTTTTATCCGGTTCCTTCATGAAAGCTTGTGTTCGAGCTTCGAGTTCTTCGGCGCCCAATACCCCTGTTTCTACTAAGTTGTATGCGACGGTTGCAATCCAGTGGCCATAATATGATGACGTCAGATAGTCCACTGGACGCATTAGTTCAATGCCAATCCTGAATTCATCAAAGGCCTTCATTCCTAATCCTTGTGCCATGCAACTAGCCACAAGCCCGAAAGCAAGCCTTTCCCAATCATAAGTGAAGTAAGGGTCGTCTTTTTCTTTTACATACATAATTTTTCCAAATCCATCCATACCTCCAACATCGTGGATACCGTTCATTTGTATGCCCCTCCTATTGGCGTGATGGAAGAATTGTGCACACTAAAGGGTAAAATAGTGGACTCCTCTCCTCTTCGGCCGAAGGTGGTTTCATTGCTTGTCCCTCCCCTTTAGTTTTCGCAATTAATAATATGCAAGAAATGTGCCAATTTTATTATTATAATGAAAAGTCGCCTCTCCCAAAGCCCGTCGACAAAGTTGCTTACCAGATAACTATCAATAAACCAAAAATAATGTTCAAAATTCGTGTAATTATGATTTAAAATAATACATGTAGATGTCTGATAAATATAGTTTCGGGAGTGGTTTCATATTAAAAAGGAATACGAGTACCGTATCGGAATCCTTTTTTCGCTGAGTGGAACTACGGCGCTTGTCGAAAAGGGACAATATCAGACAGCATTGATGACCATCGAGTTGATCAACCAGTCAAAAGAGTACCTAGGAGTAAAGTTGATTCCGGTAGTTGAAGATATCCAATCAGACCCGTTCACTGCGGCAAAAATGGCAGAAAAGCTGGCTAAACAGGGTGTTCGAGCTTTGGTCGGTACGTATACCTCAGCCTGCCGCAAAGCGATCCTGCCCATTTTGGAAAGGTACGACCTCCCCCTTCTATATCCAACACAGGTTGAAGGACTTGAATCCCATCCAAATGTCTTTTATTGCGGACCGACGATAAACCAACAGGTTCTTTACCATGTTCCGTGGTTGTTGGAACACTTGGGAAGCCGTGTTTTCCTAATCGGTTCCGACTATATTTATCCGAGAGAGACCCATCGACAATTAAAACCGTTGATCAAGCGATATGGGGGAGAAGTTGTAGGAGAACTCTTTCTCCCTCTCGGAAGTTACGAAATGACCAAAGCGCTTAAGACTATTAAGCAGACCAAGCCGAACTTTATTTTCTCCACTATTGTTGGCTCAAGCATCGTCCCCTTTTACCGCCAATATCGGAAACTTGGCTTTGATTCGGCAGAGCTCCCCATTGTCAGCAGTGTTACGACGGAACTGGATATTCAAGCGATGGGCGGGGAGTATGGATTTGGCCATTATTCCACATTTCCCTACTTCTCATCTATTAAAAGTGAAGAAAACCAGCGTTTCGTAAGCTTATATCGTCGTAAATACGGACGAAATGAAGCAATCAGCGCAAACATGGAATTCACATACACTGCGATCTTCTTATTGGCGAAGGCGTTAAGCGAGTGTAAAGAAAAACCGGACCTAAAAAAATTTTTATTGAAGCAAAAGTTTGAAGCTCCACAAGGCACTGTTTTCTTCGATCCAACAAACCAACATCTCTGGCAGTGGCCTCGGATCGGGCGCGTTCAAGAGAACAATCTGTTTGAGATCATCTGTTCATCCGATAAACCGATTCGGCCTGATCCTTGGTACATCTCTTTTGCCGAGGTCAGAGACGACCGGGATGTATTGCAGAGGCAGGTGATTGACCTTGTCTCCAACAGATTTCCCGATGGTGTTGTCGTTTTATCAGCACAAGGAGATGTTCTGTACATGAATGCGGCCGCTCAGGAGTTGGTCGGTCATAAGGGTTACCCTTGGTATCGTCTTATTGAAACCATTTTCTCCTTTAGAGAATTGCCGAAAAAAGAACAACCTTTGCCCGGGGAGCCGGATCTTTTTTACCTGACACACAGTATTTACCGAGATTCTACTCATATTGGAAGCATTATCGTTTTAAAACAAAAGAAGCAATCGACCGAAACAAAGCCAGTTTCCTCTACGCAATTTTCAGAAAGAATCATCGGGAAGGATCCACGCTTTTTGGAACAGTTGGAAATCGCCAAAATCGCAGCAAAGACAAATGAGAATGTCCTATTGCTTGGAGAGAGCGGCACGGGAAAAGATGTTTTTGCAAAAGTGATTCACGAAAACAGTTCCCGTAAAAAACAGCCATTTATCGTCGTTAACTGTGCTACTCTCTCAAAAGAGTTAATTGCCAGCGAATTGTTCGGTTATGAGGAAGGTGCTTTTACGGGGGCGAAGAAAGGAGGAAAAATCGGTGCTTTTGAGGCTGCAAACGGTGGAACCCTCTTTTTGGATGAGATCGGAGAGATGCCGTTGGAATTACAGGCAACCTTGTTGCGCGTGTTGGAGGATAAAGCCATTACACGCGTAGGCGGCACTAAGATGATCCCCGTCGATACAAGAGTGATCGCCGCGACAAACAAGAATCTAAAACATGAAATTACATATAACGGGGCTTTTCGCTGCGATCTGTATTACCGGTTAAATGTAATAACGATTCACTTTCCCGCGTTGCGAGAAAGGCAGGGGGATATCCCGTTATTAGCGAATTATTTTTTAGAGCAACTGAATCATACCCAACCGAACCACCAGAAAAAGAGCTTTGATGCTTCCATTTTTGAGGCGTTCTACCGATACCCATGGCCCGGGAATATTAGGGAATTGCGCAATGTCGTACAAAGAGCTTTTTACCTTTCCGGATCCAATCTCTTCATTACACAGGAACATCTTCCGGAGGAGATTCGGACTGAGAGACTGTCTTTCAATCCCTCAGTCGACCACTTAACAGATAGTTCTTCTCATAAGCTCAAAAAAGCAGAAAAGGACATAATTGAAGAGACACTGCGTAAAGTGAATGGAAATGTGCGACGGGCAGCGCAGATTTTGGGTATATCTCGCAGTACTCTATACCGAAAGATCGATCGAAAAACGCTGTTAAAGTATAGGGAATAGGATTGGTAGGCCAAAAAACATGGGCCGATGTGATCTGCATTACTTTGGTCAAATTTCTCTCTGGTCAAACTGAACTAACAAAAAACTAGTAAGTTGGTATAGAAAGTATGTACCAAGAATGGGGGAATTAGATTTTTGGTGGGAATCCAATCACAATTGGATTAACCGGAAGAGCTGTCGATGATGAATTTTAGGTACAATTTAAATAATATGCAAAAGGGCTCAGATTTAGGGGGGACCAACTTGTAACAACATAATAAAGATCCTCTGTTAGATATGTGTAAATGTTACGATAAAGATCAGAGGAGGAAAGAGAAAAGGCAATAAAAATTGTGGAAAATTTGCTCAGCTATTTGAAGGAAATAAAGTAACTAACTTACCTTGATTAATTCGACGAACAAAAAGCAATGAATGATCGGACAACCCTGTCCATGAGAGGATAAGATAATCTCGACATTCTGGATTAATGCAAGTCCATATTTTGTCCATATCCACTTTAAGCTGTCCCAAAGTTTGCAAAAGGTACGCATCAGTAACGTCATGCAAAAGTTAAATGTGAAAGGACGATCCCAAGCCGTAGTGGAGTTGGTAAGATTGGGCGAATTAAAGATATAGTCTGCATGTGACCCTGCCGCATTTGCAAGAAGGCAGGGGTTTTCGTTATGGGGAAAGGGGAGTGCGAGTCCCTTTTCCCCGTTTCCCAACTTTGCACTACAATAGGTATTTTCTTAAGAAAAGCATTGTTTAACGGTAATAGAGGGTTTGGCTGATGTTGTGCTGGCGGCATAATTCAGCGATTTAAATGTTCCTTTTTAACCTCGCTAAGACGACTGATTTCCTCTTTGATTCTATCAATTTGGAGAATTTTACACAGTAAACGATCGTTTTTTAAAATGAAGCACTATAGTTTTTGAATATGGAATATTACCTATTTAGACAAAAATAAAATAAATTATATTAGTAATAAAATGGGTATTTGCGGTAAATAAATTTAGTAGATTGGAGAGGGGTCCTAAGATTTCACGGATTTTGATTAATCTCGATGAAGCGGATACCATCCAAAATGGCAGTCCGCCGCCTCCATAAACGGGATGAGAGGTCATAAGTTTGTACTATAGGTACAAAACAGTCGTGTAATCTGAGTGTTTTACTTTCGACAATAAATAGCGTAGGAGCGACATCGTTAGCTCGAAGTGATAGAGCTTCCTCCTATTTTTTGAACAAGTTTTTCATCTTTACGATCTTACTTAGGTGGGATAGTGAGCATCTAGCTCTTTTAGCCCGTTCCTATCTTCGTCATTATCAAGCATATGGCGGAAATCTTTTACAGACTGAACATCACTATAACCCGTTGCTTCAATCGTGTTTAATAGTCGATAGGCACGGCTCTTCGCATGAGGAGATTTCAACAATTTGGCCTTCTGATAGAATTCCTCGCCTGCTTGTACACACTTGTCGACCTCACCTAACATTAGATGTGCTCTCGCCCAATCTAGCGGAATCCACGCATCCAACCAGATATTAGCTTCCAAGGCGATCTGGCTCTTGATTTCCTCTTTCATTGCTAAGGTCTCCTCTGGCTCTCCAATCTCCAGATAACCATAGCTCTTTTCTGCCAGAACACCACTTAAAGAGTGGAACACAAAATCTGTTCCATCACCATAACTATAGTTTTCGATACTTCTTGCAGTGCGTAATGCGGCTTCTATGGCTCTCTTAAACTTCACTTTCTGCCTAGCACTTGCATACACTCTTGCGAGGTAGGCGTTGGTTACTACTATGACATGTTTCGATGCCCGAAACGATTCATCTCTAGCCAACTCGAGGTACTCAATAGCTTCCTCTTTTTTTCCCATTCGCTCTAGTTCAGTGCCTATATTAAGATAACTCATAGCGAGAGTAGCCGGATGATCAATTGCTTTCGCAATCTCATGCATCTTGCGAAATTTGTTTAGAGCCTCCTCATATCGCTGATTTTCAACGTCGATTACAGCATTGAGACGCAGAACTTGGGCGTAGAGAATTTGAAAACGCTCATCCAGACGTACAGGAGGCGGTGTATTCGTTCGTAAATAATCAAAAAGCCGATTCAGATCATTGACAGCCTCTTCAACATACGGCAAAGACATAACACGACGAAGATTCCATGTCCGCTTTATCAAACTTTCGGCTGTGTTCAATGTCTCGTCATACATAAAAGTTCCACAAAAAGTACTTGGATTAAATGGGTCGTAATCAGAAAGTCCTACTTTCCAGAGTGGAATCTGTAAAATATTACATAAACGTCGAAGCGTTTGTGGATCAGTGATATGCTTTTTGCCACGTTCCACATCAGAGACGTAATTCACACTAACGCCGGTTCCCCCACCTGCTTGGGGCCACTTCTCAGCTAACTGCGCCTGCGTCATATTTAACTTTTCCCTAGCTTCACGAATAGTTATCCCATAATGGTATTTCATATCTTTACAACCTCACAATCACGAATAGTTACCCCATAATTGTATTTTCTACCTTTACAACCTCACAATCAACCTATTGGTATGAATATTCTATATCCAATTATACAAATATTTAAACTCTTTTGGTTGTTCTAATTTGTTATGATCTCGGTCACAATATTACTAGGCTTATCATGTATATCCTTCTTGTTCAAACAGTCAAGTGATCACATTTTTAATAAGAGGGGGTTAAAAGATTGATAAAACTTCAAGTACTGGGACAACCCGACCAGGTCAAATCATTTCTGCAGGACATCAGGCAACGTCCACAGATTGAACTTCACCAAGAAGGCATGCAGGAAATGGCTGATGAAAATGGGATTTGTGTCACATGTGAAGTGGATTTGCAACCGTCAAGTCGGATAAAGATTGTCCATCTTAGCACACAAGATGGTGGGGAAATTCGGATGCCTTTGCAGGATCTTATTTATGCAGAAATCGAGGAAGGAAGAAAAATCTTGGAGGGTAAATCGTTTGATATTTTTTCAGATAGAAAAAAAGAGCCAGAAATAATGGCCCACACAAAGTAGAATTATTTACCCAATTATATCATGGATGGGAGATGGAGGGAACCGGATCGAAGAGGTTCCTAAATGAAAAATGAAGAGGGAAAAAATCATTTACTGATGGGATGAATCAGAACGAGTGCTTATTGTCGTTTGTCCTTCAAGAAATAGACGAAAAAGTATTAAAAATACTTGGAAGGTTGGGGAGAGGGGCGTCAAACTTTCTGGTGGGGAGAAACAAAGAATCGCAATCGCTAGGGCATTGGTAGAGATCCGCAAATACTTTTACTCGATGAGCCTACTTCTGCATTAGATGCAAGGACTGAATCTTTTCTATAGCGCTCCCTTTTAAAATGCGACGGTCTACTGTGTAGAGTTCTCCAATTTGATAGAATCAAACTGGAGGAGGAAATCAGTATGAAGCGTCGCAAATGGACTCCAGAGGAAAAAATGAATATCGTCTTAGCTGGGTTGAAGGGGGACGTTTCAATCGCTGAATTATGCCGTCAGCACAATATCAGCCAAACCCTCTATTACCGTTGGAAAGACACTTTTATTCAACGAGGATTGGAAGGGTTGGCAGGAAAACAGTCTCTTGACAAAGAGCGTGAGCAATTGCAAGCGAAAACAGCAGAATATGAGCTACTTATTGGTAAATTAACAGTCAAGCTGGCTCAATTAAAAAAAACGCTCGATCTTTAACACCCAAAGCGTGGTAGTTGCAATTGGTAGAAGAAGCCCAGTTTCCGGTGGAAACTGTATGCCGTCTCGCTGGAATTCATAAAAGCACTTTTTATCGCCGCCGAACCCGGCTTACTGAGTCTACTCGTACTCGACTCTGTTTCCGCCAAAGAGAAATTCGGAAACACGTTCGATCCCTATGTGAAAAGTATCCGACTTATGGCTACCGACGAATCTGGGCTTTATTGTGTCGAGAGGGTGTTCGGGTAAATCTTAAAACCGTATACCGTGTCATGAAAGCCGAAGGTTTGCTCCAATCCGTCAAACGATATGAAGCGAAACGGACTCGTCAGACGTGGGATATGACGCTGTCTTGCTCGAACCAGGTTTTGCATATTGATATGACAAAAATTTGGACGGATGAGGGTTGGGCTTACTTGTTTAGCATTATTGATGCCTATGATCGTCGAATCGTAGCCTGGGAGCTGAATCGGTTCTGCCGAGATGATGAAGGAATTCGTGTGCTTGAAAAAGCAGTAAATCATGCATTTCCTAATGGAGTACGTGGCAGTGGACTGAAGCTGGTTCAAGACAATGGTAGCCAATTTACCAGCAGAGATTTTGTTCAAACCTTAAAAACGCTTGAAATTACTCCTATTCGTACTTCTTACCGCCATCCTCAAAGCAATGGCAAAATGGAACGCTGGTACCGAACTCTCAAAGAAGAAGAGGTATGGCCTAATGAATACCGTTCGTTACAAGAAGCAAAAGCTTCTCTTGATCGATATATCTGTTTTTACAACTATGAACGAGTGCATTCTGCACTCGGATACTTGACCCCTATGGAAGCTTATTCTGGAGATCTCTCCACTCAAATTGCTTGATTTTGTCGCATTACGAGGGTAGCATTACATTTCTCCAAGATCAGCTGGAGTCGCTTTTTGAAGATAAGACACTAATTGTTATGGCACACCGACATGCTACCATTCGAAACGCAGATCGAATTATTGTTGTGAGAGATGGGAAAATTGACGAAATCGGTATGCACGATGAGTTAATGCAAAAAAAATCTTTTTATCATCAATTGTACACAGAACAGTTCGAAAACCCAACTAAGGAAAAGGCAGTTCAATAAATCGTTAATGCCAAAAATAAAAACAAGGAGGCACTTTACCTTTGAAATACACGTCTTCACTTGAGGGAATCTTATCCACCAGGCGGTAAACTTTTTTGGTATTAGTAATTTTTCTGATTTTATCGAAAAAATCAAAAAATATGGCCCGACAGTCCCCGATTGTAAACTGGTGTCCATTAAGTTGGCGGAAAAGGATAAAACCTTTCTGATTCCGCTCAAACACTTAATTAATGTCAAAGGATTAGAGGATACACAAATCGTCACTGGTTTTCCTACGATATTTTTTCGGTGTGATTCGAGTGGATCTAAAACGGAGGAGGAGCGAAATGACTACAATTGCGGAAGCGTTTCATCGCGTAAACCGGGAAGAGTTTGTTTACAAGGCGGACGGGAGTCTTATTCCTCAGATCACATCTGATGCCGGAATCCGTGCAAGCCTTGAATTGTTAGATGTGCAAGAAGGGCAACGAGTGTTGGAGATCGGCACAGGATCAGGTTATAGTACGGCTCTGTTAGCCTCTCTTGTTGGTCCTAACGGCAAGGTTGTTTCAGTTGACATTGAACCGGAACTCACCACTCGTGCACGTCAAATGTTTGAAGAGCGAAATTTGCATCATGTGCAATTCGAAACACAGGATGGGCGAAAAGGTTGGGAAGATGCTGCCCCGTATGATCGGATTGTTGCTTGGACAACCCCCGATCATATACCAAATGCCTGGAAACAACAGTTGAAAGAAGGAGGTTGGATCGTTTCCCCTTTTCGAGTACTGCCTATTGCTGACAGCAATGTCGTGGTTCGACTGATAAAAATGAATGGTGAACTCAAAGGAGGTGATGTTACCCAAGGCTCTTACATTGCGATGACGGATCAAACGCCGGAGAAGTTTTTTGGTCCATGGATTCACGCAGAATGGGTAGGAGAAGGAGAGCATCCGTGGTGGGTTAGTTCATCATGGATGAAAAAAACCTTTGATTCAAATTGGGTCAATCGCTTTCTCAATGTGAATCCAACGGCTCCCCATTTCCCGGAGGTTGGCAATGACCTTCGACCGTACTTACTCGCGGTTGCCCCTAACGGTCTGACAACAGCTGGCCATCCGGAGCACGGAAGTTTCATCGGTTATAGCAGTCAAGAAGGGTTTGCATTGATCTCCCTAAGAGATCGTCAATGGCTCGCAACAGACGAAAGGCATACAAACATCTTGATCAGCTGGTGGGAGTCGTGGAAAAAACAAAAACAGCCATCCTATAGCTACATCAAAGCCCACGTTGTTGGCAACCAGGTGCTTGTCAAGATTAAAAATGAGGAGGAATTCTAATGGATTATCAAGCTCCTAAATGGCGTTGATCCAATATTTATTTGGCATTCGATCCATGAGGCAAACCATTAAGGAGATTGAAACCAATGTGGCTTATCGTTGGTTTCTTGGTTATGGACTC
>NZ_JAECVY010000016.1:0-38846 GCF_016055075.1 Thermoactinomyces sp. CICC 10522
ACGGCTGTATTGCCCGTCCGCAAACAGCCCTTCATAATCCAGTTCATATCCCTGAACGTAAAGCTCGGCCACAGTGGCCAAATTCTCCAGATAGTCAGCATCCCCGTCCAAATCCTGACAGGCGCGGATGCAGTGGTTGCCGAACTTCTTCAGTGCCGGCAGCTCCCTGTGCTTCCCATCCGTTTCCATCGAGAATACGGTGGAACCGGATTTCCGGTTCAGCCATTGCTCCAATTGTTCAACAGCATCGTCCAAATCACGCACCACACAGGCCAGGCGATGTTTAAAATGCTGTCGGCCGACCAACAGGGTATAGCACATATTTCCGCAATCCGTCTTGTCTTCTTCCTTGCAATGGTCGATGAGTTGGCCCGCCTGTTTCCGCAACTCCTCCTCGGAACGTGCCGACAGAACGAGCAGATAACCGGGCTTGTCCGGGTGCTGCCTTCTGACCTCCGGCGCTTCCTCAATTACCATATGGGCGTTGGTTCCGCTCACGCCAAAGGAGCTGATGGCCGCCCGACGCTTGACTCCGGGCTCAACTTTCCAGTCTCTCAGCTGCGTATTGACAAAAAACGGGCTGTCTTTAAATGAAATATTGGCATTGCCTTTCCTGAAATGAAGAGAAGGCGGGATTTGCTTATGCTTCAGGGCAAGCAGGATTTTGATGAGACCGGCGATCCCCGCTGCCATTTGCGCATGCCCGATATTGGTCTTGATGGAACCGATCGCGCAATATTCCTTTTTGTCCGTATAGGATCGAAACGCTTGCGTCAACGCCTGAAATTCGATCGGGTCGCCCAGTTTGGTTCCGGTTCCATGTGCCTCCACCATCTGAATCTCTTCCGGGTTGATGCCAAACTGGTCATAGACAAAGCGCTCCAGACGTTCCTGAGAACGCTGGCTGGGGGCGGTGATCCCGTTGGTCGTGCCGTCCTGATTGATCGCCGAACCGCGGATCACTCCGTAAATGTAATCCCCGTCCGCAAGGGCGTCCTCCAAGCGTTTCAGAACCACCACGCCAACACCTTCGCCGGGGACAAATCCGTTGGCCCGTTCATCAAACGTATAGCACTGCCCAGTGGGAGACAACATCCCCGCCCGATGCTCCGTCCTGTATAAATCCGGCGTGCATTGAATCGACACGCCTCCGGCCAGCGCCATCTCCGTTTCCCCGGTCCACAGTCCCTGGCAGGCCAGATGCACGGCCACCAGTGAACTGGAACAAGCCGTATCCACCGCAATTGCCGGTCCCTGAAGGTTCAAATAATAGGCAATGCGGGCGGGAATGACCGAGCTCAAATTGCCCCAAAACGCCTGAGGAGGAGAATCGTCATTCAGCAACTGCTGATAATCCCCCCCACTGCAACCCACATAAACCCCGCAGCGGCAACCCTGAATTTTCGCACCGGCATAACCTGCATCCTCCAGAGCATTCCAGCACTCTTCCAGGAAAAGGCGCTGTTGCGGGTCCATCGAAGCAGCTTCCATTCCGGAAATGTTGAAAAAGAGCGGATCAAACTGGTCGATATCTTCGATAAAACCGCCGTATTCCCAAACTTCCGGCTCTCCCTTATTCTCCTGACGCCACCGGGACGCCCTTTCAATGAGATTCGTCCCCTCAGACAAATGCTTCCACAAATCACGCACATTTTTGGATTTGGCAAATCTCCCGCTGACGCCGATGATGGCGATCGGGACTTTCCCGCTTATGACTCCCGTTTCCCCAGCACGCCGTTCCTCTAGCTTCGGCAGCTCTCTCACGGCCCCGGAATCATCCCCCGGATCATATTCGCGGCAAACGCGCTCCGGCTCGCTCCGGCCCAATGCATCCGCAATCGCATCTTTGAAATTGGCCAGCAGATATCGGGTGAGCAGGTTGACTGAACTGTAATCAAACAGAATGGTCGTCGCCAATTCCAGGAAATATTCCTGATTAATCGCTTGGACCAGTTTAATGCCGGTAATGGAATCGACGCCGTAATCGCGAAATGCCGAATCAAAATCGATCTCTTCAGGATCCACAGACAATGCCCCGGCTAAATGATCGACGATCAATGACTGAACCGCCGCTTCCAGCTTTTGATCATTTACGGTCCATCCATGTGCGGTAACATCCGCTTCACCGGATGCATCCCCCTTCTCCGACAGTGAAACCGGCTTCGCTTGCCGCCCTGCCTCTTGCCGGACCTTCCCGTCGCTTTCGGCAATGATGATCTGCTGCCCCCAGGGATGGGCCTTCTGCGCCGGAAAATGCACATTTTCGAATCCTTCCCGCTCCAATACATGCTTCCAAATCGTCGGGGGAACCGCAGGCCCTCCGGGAAGGCGCAACGTTTCATCCTCATACAGCCACCAGCCCTGCAACAGACCGAAGGTTAAATGGAGAAACAGGGAATGGCTGCTGATCTCGTTTAAAACCAATAATCCGTCCTTCTTGAGAACAGCCTTGACCCGGCGCAAAGTGCGGGCAATATCCCTCGTCGCATGCAGGACATTGGTCGCGATGGCCACATCATAGACTCCGGTCTCAATTCCCTGTCCGGCAGCCGGAGCTTCTGCGTCATAAGTGGCATAAGTCAGGTAAGGGTACTGCCTGCCAAATGCTTTTTCCGCATACAATAAAAAAGCTTTGGAAATGTCGGTATAGCAATATTCCTGAATATGCTCCCGGTAAGGCTTCAGCTTCTGCAAAACGCTGATACTTGTTCCACCGGTCCCCGCCCCGATTTCAATGATGCGGATGCGCGCAGCAGGATTCTGATTTACCCGGTCGCGGATGGCATCCTCCACTTTTTGCGCAACAATCTCATTGAAATAATCGGCAACCGCATTGTTGCGATAGATTCCTTCGACCAAATCCATCGAGGAATCGGGAAAGAGGATATCGGTCGCCGGTACCTTGCCCGTAAGAATTTGCGGCAGGTTCCGAAGCGTTCGCTCGACCAAAACCGCCTGTGCCTTCGTATCGGGGGATGACAACCACCGTTCTTTTTGACGTTCCCACTCATTCCATCCATCGCGAGTGACCCGATCGGGGTTGACCACATACCCGTCATCCCCATCTGCTTTCAGATAATGATGCCGCGTCAAAAAGACCAGACTTTGCTCAAGCCATTTGCCGTATAAATTTGCCACCCTGGCTTTCAATCGGGACAAATCGAGACGGTTTCCCTCAAACAGTCCCAGTGACTCCAGTTGCATAAACAGCAGCTTGCAAAGCAGCCCGTCCATTTCACTCATTTGCAGACCGTGTTTGGCCTCGGGAACGTGCGGAATCCCGGAATGCCAAAAACGTTTCCGGTGAAACGGATAGGCCGGCAGCGGCACGGGACGGCTCTTCTTGTCGGAAAACAGTCCGGACCAATCCAGGTCATAACCCTGCACATATAAACGGGAGAGAGCCGTCAGGTGCTCCTGATATTGCTCCGGGGGCAGATCCGGATTTTCTGCCAGTTCCCTGATCAGCCGCTCTCCGCGGGCGATTTGTTTCGGTTCCGGCTGAAATGAAGGCTTTTTCCGCTGCCATACATAATCCTGCGCTGTTCCGATCCGTTTGATTTCATCCAATTTTTGCTTCAGTTCGGCCAAATCTGCGGCAATCACAGCGCACCGAACCGAAAAATGGCTTCGGCCAAAAAATAATGATTTCGCCACATCCTCCGTCGCGTAGTCATCCCCTTTCCGCTCAAGCCAGCTGACCATATCGGCCATTTTTTGCTCCAGGGCTTCTTTGCTCTTGGCCGAAAACGGAAACAGATAATAAGGCCGTCCGGGCGATGGCCCCTCCGTCTCCCCGTTCACGTCCCGTGCCGGGGGTTCCTCAATAATCAGGTGGGCGTTTGTCCCGTTGGATCCGAGAGCACTGAGCCCTGCCCTCAGAGGAACATCCCCGCTCCGTTTCCATTCCTGCCGCTTTGTGCTGATCCAAAACGGGGTTTCTTCTCCACTCCTTTTCTCTCTTTTCCCCGCGTAGAGGGTGGGCGGGATTTCCCCGTGTTTCATGGACAGTAATATCTTGAACAAGCCGGCCATGCCAGCGGCCAGGGCGGTGTGACCGATGTTGGGTTTATGCGATCCGATCACACAAAACCAGGATTTATCCGTAAACATGCGAAATGCTTCAGTCAATGCCTTCAACTCGATAAGGTCCCCGAGCTTCGTCCCGGTTCCGTGCACTTCGATGTAACCGATCGTTTCCGGATCGATCCCCGACTTTGTATATGCATCGATGATCAATTCCTTTTGTGAAGCAGCACTGGGCGAGGTCACTCCATTGGTCCGGCCGGCCTGATTCACGGCAGACCCCTTGATCACGCCGTAGATCGGATCACCGTCCCGGACTGCCGCATCGAGCCGCTTCAAAACGGCTGCACCCACTCCTTCGCCCAAAACCATGCCGTTTGCTTCGGGATCAAACGTTTTGCACTGACCATCGGGAGACAACAAACCAGCCTGTGAAGAAAGGACAAAAAATTCCGGTGTGCTTGCCACAAAAACCCCGCCGGCCAAAGCCATTTCCGACTCACCCTTGCGAATGCTCTCACAAGCCAGATGGATGGCTACCAGAGAAGAGGAACAGGCAGTATCCACCGTAAGACTGGGGCCCTTGAAATTGAAAAAGTAAGAAATGCGCGAAGCGAGCATCGACATTTCATTGCCCCAAAATGTTTGTGCATCGACCCCTCTGTCCCACAGCCCTGCTCTGTAGTCCGACGGCCGTCCGCCGACAAAAACCCCGACTTTTTTTCCTGATAATTTTTCGACGGGATAATGGGCATCTTCAAAAGCCTTATATGCTTCTTCCAGGAATAATCGATGCTGCGGATCCATTCGTTCCGCTTCCGCAGGCGAAATATCAAAAAAGGCGGCATCGAACCGGTCGATCTGTTTCAGAAGCCCGCCCCATTTACTCACAGATCGATTTTTGCGGGCGGGATCGGGATGGTAATAATCCTTCTCCGTCCAACCGGGCCGGCGGATTTCCTCTATGCAGCAATCACCCGCCCTCAGGTGGGCCCAAAATTCCTCCAGGTTTTCCGAACCGGCGAATTTCCCGGAAATACCGATAATGGCAATATCGGATGAGGTCTCTTCGTCGATGGTTGCCATTTCGGGGCCTGATCCCACTTCTTCCGTCATGTAACGGTCGGCAATATGCTCGGCCAATTCCGGAATTCCTCTGTAATCGAAAACCACTTCAACCCCTAAATCAATTCCCAGGCTGCGATTCACCGCTTCCACAAAATCGACTGCCATGATGGAGTTCATGCCCATCTCCATAAAACTTTTATCCAAATCAACCGGTTCCGCCTGTTCACCGGCCACTTGCAAAAATTCCTGAACCAACCTCTCTTTAATCTGTGCAATTGTCCCCAGCCTGCGCTCCATCTTTCCTCACTCCTTGTTTCTGTTTAAAAAAGCAAGGATTTGTTCGGCAACCTCTCTCCAATCCGCTTCCAGCATCAGATCATGGCCCATATCCGAAAAAATCACCGGTTCCGACTGATAAAAACGTCCAAGGGACAAAGTCGTCTTTTTGGAAATCATTTGATCCCGGTCTGACCCGATGATCAACAGGGGAACCTTGGCGACCGTCTTCCTGGGCACCACCCGCATCAGACATTCTCTGCTCGCCTTGAACGATTCAGGTTGCAACTTCCGGTTGAGCGCCTTTTTCTCCTGCTCCGTCGCCTTGTCAGACAGAAACAAATCGACCGGAAAAACATCGGTTTTGCCCCTGTTGAACAATGAGAGTCGGCGAAATTCCCCGGTGCGGGTAAACAGCAGACGCAAAAAATCCCAAAGCATCCCGCCCGGCGGAACAGAAGCCAGCAAGACTGCCGCCTCGATCTGCTCCGGATATTGGTGCAACAGTTTTTGCACCACTGCCCCTCCCATGGAATGACCGATGAGAACCGGTTTCTGTTTTAAGGAAAGCATGACGCGATACACATCATCCTTGTAATCGTCAAGAGAAAAAGAATCGAGGCTTTCACGGCCCTCGCTCCGGCCGTGCCCCCGCAGACTGAGCGCATACGACGGAAAACCCCGGGAACGAAAAAAAGGAAGGAAATGCTCCTTCCAGCACCAGGCTCCGTGATTGGCCCCGTGCACGAACAACAGCGGGACGGTTTTCGCACCCTGCCCGGGGATTTCACAAATCACTTCCAGCTTCATAAATAACTCCTTTTCCTTCATCTTTTGCCCGGGTTTTTCAGGCAAAAAAAACAGGACGGGATCAATGCCCGGGCAAACTTCGCACACTGACGAAATCCGCTATGGAATGCTAGCGAAAATCAAACAGGCCTTTCTGGTTTTTTCTCATTCGGAAACTGATAAAATGTTTGCGATTCAATTGCAGATAAATGTTATGCTCGCGGAGATGTTTCATCGTCTGTCCCGGCGGCTGGCCGAAGGAATGTCCGGGATAAATGCGGACGTGATCGGATATCGCCGCCTTGAGCTTCTGAATGCTGACATACAGATCCTCCGCAGAACCGCCCGGCAAATGGCAGGCGCCACATCCTTCCGCAAAAAGGGTATCACCGGTAAACAGGCTGTCTTCAAGCCAAAAACACATGCTGCCGGCCGTGTGTCCGGGCGTAAGCAGACAGTGCAACTCCATCTGCCGCAAAGAAAGCCGGTCACCGTCTTCCAGTGCGTGCAGTTGCGGGCAACGAAAGCCGGAAACTTCGATCTCCGCCCTGGACATGAACACATCCGGTTGGGCCCGCTCCAGCAAGGGGGGAACCAGATTGACATGATCATGGTGAGAATGAGTCAACAGGATCGCCCGGAGATCCGCTTTTGTCCTTTCAAGCTGCTCCGTGATCTTATTTAATTCCCATGCCGGATCAATCACGATCGCCTGCCTGCTCTCAGGCTCGACGATCAGATAACTGTAATTGATGAAAAAACTGTAACTCATTCTCAACGGATACAGTTCATAAATCATCCATTCAGTTTTTCAAAGAGAATATCAGCCAAACCGCCAATGTTCCGGGCTTCTGACAATTCAACGAGCGGGATCTGCAAAGAGAGCGATTCCAACGTCAGCATAATGATCTCAGCGCGGTCCACGGAGTTGGCACCCAAATCCGCCAAACGGTCATCCGGCCGAAAGGCATGATGCTCCAGTTCCGGAACCACCTCGCGCGCGTGTTGTGTGATGATTGCGAAAATATCCTCTCTTTTCATCTTTCTTCCCCCTTGGGCAAAAGGTCAATTAAAGATCGCAGATTTCATGACATTGCAAAGATATTGGAGGAAATTTTTATGTACCGGGCTCTTGCCGGCCTTTGGATCAGCAGGCAAAAACCCCTCGTTTTCCAAAACCCCTCCATCCAATCCGGTATTTGTCCAACACACATCCGGGTAAATGCTTCAGATCAGCGCCTCCTGCACGGCAGAAGCGGAAAAAAGCCTACCGAATCGTTCGGTTAAAACCCGGGCGGTTTCGTCCAGCAAACGGATGCCGATTTCATCCACATGCCGGTTTCGCCAATTTTCCAGCGGTGTGCCTTTGACCCACTGATTAAACGATCCCAGCGCAGGACCGCAATGGATTTGGTAATCGACTCTGGATTCTTCACTGCCGTTGAGAGCGAGCTGATTGCTGTAGTGAAAATACCATTTGAAAATCATGGCCATCTTTTGCTTGGGGTTCATCTCTGCCTTTTGCAATTCCCCGGGAGAATAATGGCCTTTTACAATTTCATAAACTTCCTCAAAAGTGCGCTTGAAATATTTTTCCTCAATTTGCTTGCGCACCTGGGCATCGATCTCATCCCACGAGTCATGGTGCCGGTACAAATCAAACAATTTATTGGCGCGTGCGGGAAAAAACACCCCTTTTTTCAAAACCTGAATCTTGGCGCCCAATTCAAACAGATCCCCGGCCGGAGCATATTCCGTATCCTGCACATTCATTTTCTCCAACAGATCTTTCACTGCATGGCTTGTCTTCGCTTCCACCGTACATTGATTGATCGAACCTGTCAGGATATAGTCCGCCCCCATCGTAAACGCGGCAGCCGCAGCTTCAGGCGAACCGATCCCTCCGGCTGCTCCTACGCGAATCTCCTTGGCATACCCATACTTGGCCACAAGGCGGTCCCGCAATTTCAAAATGGCCGGCAGCAGAGCATAAGCCGCGCCGCCATCAGTATGCCCGCCGGAATCGGCTTCAACGGTCAAATCATCGGCCATCGGCACTTGTTTCAGCATATCCGCTTCCTGCCGGGTGATTTTTCCTTCGCTGAGCAACTTGTCAACGATGCGTTCCGGGGCCGGACTTAAAAACGCTTCCGCCACTTCCGGGCGCGAAACTTTGGCAATGATTTTATTTTGGCACTTCACGGAGCCATCAACGGCCCTCGTAACACCCTTGGCGCGATAGAGAACAAGTGCGGGCGTGATGCTGAGAAAGGCGGAAGCTTCGATCACAGGCACATTGTGCCTTAAAAACAATTGGACGATCGCTTCTTCCTTTGCCGGGTCGGCCAGCTGGTGAACGAGATTGAATCCGTAGGCCTCTCCCTTGTTCAGTTCTCTCTGGATCGCCAGAATCGCCTCTTCGATTTCATTCAGCTGCAATCCCCCGCTGCCGAAGAATCCCATCATTCCCGCCTTGCCCACTCTCACGACCAATTCCTTCGAGGCGATCCCCCGATACATGCCGCCGGTGAGATAAGCGTATTTCAGGTTGTAATCCCGCTTAAACGAAGCGCTTCCCAAAGATGAGGCCGTGATGCGGAACGAAGCCGGTTCATCTGCCGCTGCCGCGCTTTTTGCGGGGACTGGCAAAAGCTCCCCGGCAACCGTTTGCTCTTTTTCCTCCACTTTCAAAGGCTCCGCTTCTCTTTGAATGCGCCGAATCAAGCCTTTGAGCACATTGCCCGGCCCCACTTCCTCAAAGTCCGTTTCTCCTGCTCCCATCAAATATTGAATGCTTTCCGTCCATCTGACAGGATGGTCAATTTGCTCGATCAGCTTTTGCTTTATGTCCGCACCATAGGGCCTTGCACTCACATTGGAAATGACGGGAATGGCCGGTGCAAACAGCGTAAAGCCGTTTAAAAAGGAGGCAAACTCCGCTTTGATCTCCTTCATATACCGCGAATGAAAAGCGCCACTCGTTTTTAAGGGGACAAACATCCGCACCTTTTCCATTTGCCCGAAAATCGCCTGCGCCCGTTTAAGCTCCTCGGTCGGGCCGGAAATGACAATCTGGGTCGGTGAATTGAGATTGGCAATATCCAGGCGGTCCAAGCCGTTCCCCGACAAAACTTCCGCAATCTCCGCCTCTTTCAGGCCGATGACCGCCGCCATGCCGCCTCCCGTACAACGGCCCATCAACTCCCCTCTTTTTTTCACCAATGTCAAACCGGTCTCAAAATCAAATACACCCGCGGCAAACAGCGCATTGTATTCCCCCAGACTGTGTCCGGCCACATAATCGGGTTTCCCGCCGGTCTCCTTCATCTTTTTCAAATAATGAAGGGCATTGACTGTAAACAACGCCGGCTGCGTAAACTCGGTAAAGCCCAATTTTCCTTCCGAATCTTCCAGACACAATTCTTTAATGGAGTATCCCAGAATCTCATCCGCCACCTTCGTCAATGCGGGGAATTCATCAAATAATGTTCCTCCCATTCCTTTGCTCTGGGCTCCCTGTCCGGGAAATACATAAACGGTCATTCCATTTTCCTCCCCTTTGCTTGATCCAGAGGCAACGAGCACCGGATTTCTTTTCAAACTCCTATGTAATTCCGCATTCCATCCTCCCCCGACACTCTAGTGCTTTACACTCTCCCTCCCTTTAACAAACCGGAAAGATCGTCCAGCAGATCCCTGACCATTCCGGTCTCCCATACGGCTCTCTTCGGATAAGCGATGGAACAAATATAAGGCTCAAAAATGAAAGAAGCCGCGCAATACTGCGGAAAATGGACAAAATGGCTGACAATCACACGATCGTTGATTTCTGTTTTTTCTATTAAAAAAATTCCAACAGAAGAGGTCAGCCCCGTCTTCAACACTTTCGACATACTTTCTTTCACAGTCCAGAAAAGAGTGAGGGCCGTTTCATAAGCAAACGGAATCGATTTGGCGAGGTCCTGTTCCCTGACAGTCAATTGCCTTTCCAGTACATCTTTTTTCTCAGGGCAAATTCTCTCTATATCAATCCCCATCGGCACTGCTTCCGGAAAAGCAATCGCCGCTCCGAGATCGTCACAATGGGTGATGCTCACTTGAACCTTCGACGAACCCGGATAAACGGCGACTGGCTGATGAAAAATTCCATGTTCAATTAAAACCCGTTCCGGCTTTTCTTCTCCAATCAGGAACGAAACCGCTCTTTTTCCTGCATATCTCCCGGCGAGATAGCTTTTGATTCTCCGTTCAAACTGAAGGGTGTCAAAATATTCCCTTTCTTTTGCTTGGAGGAATTTCACCGTCTGCATATATGCCATCATCCGACGGGAATAACACAGGCACAGACCGGCCATATAATTTCTATCCATTCCTTTTAAAATTAACTCCGCCGTCCATGTTTCCGGCAAATCACTTGCCATCATGGTTTCAGACTCCCCGCCGGCCTTTTTTCCCCTTTGTCTGCGATCATCATCCCTCCGCTCCTCTCCCATCACCTGTCGGATTTTAATTCGTCAAGCCATAAAAGTGCCTGAAGACACACTTCTCCCCGTTCGTCTGTATGCATACACACTACCATAACCGTTTCGTATGTTCCCCAAGATCCTCCAACGTGCCGAAACAACGATTGAATTCTCTCAGGTGCATAAGGAGGTAAATCCATTTCCTGAAGTAACTTTTAACACTTAAATACTTTCAAATTATTTTCAGATATGATACTATCATACTATTCATAAATCTATTATTTGTCAATCTCTTATGATTATTATGTATAAAGGGCCGGATGGCAAGGGCCCGCTTTATTTCCTAGTCTTGTTCCGTTCCAACGTCGTTTGACTGATTGCCACTTTCCTTGTTCCCAGCTTTATCTTTCCCCGTCTGTGATTTGGTTGAAACTGAAAGTTGCAAATTCCAGTGCAAAAACAATTTCACTCCGGGAGGATTACTGAATGAACTGGTATGCACTTTTTGTAGAAACCGGTCAAGAGGAAACTGTGAAAAAGCTGCTTCACCTGCATTTTGATGAATCTACGCTTTCTGCGTTTGTCCCCAAGAGAAGGGTCCCCGAAAAAAAGCTGGGCAAAATTTATCACGTTCTCAAAAAAATGTTTCCTGGTTATGTGCTCATTAAAACCAAAATGAACGCAGATCTTTTTTACAAAATCAAAAAAATCCCCAAATGTTATCGCATCCTGGGTAACAGAACGCATCATTCAAAAGACGACGAGGCCTATTATTCAACGATTGATGAAGAGGAAATTTCCCCGATCCTGAAGCTGATCGGCAATGATGAAGTCGTCGATTATTCGAAAATTTATGTGGAAAACTCGAGAGTCTTCGTTCAATCAGGGCCGCTGAAGGGGATGGAAGGGATAATCAAAAAAGTGGATAAACGCAAAAAAAGAGCGAAAATCCTCCTGAACTTTATGGGTACCGAAAAAATGATCGATGTGGGGGTCGAAATCATAGCCAAATCGAATTCCTGACGGAAGCCTTGTGATGCCGTTTCCGGTCATTGCCGGACTTAGTTCATTTCAGCCCGAACTTGAACCGGTTTACGCCATCATTGAATTTTTGCCGTACTCACAGTACAAACTCGAATATTGAAGCAACCCAAATTTTTTTCGGCAATTGGATTCCATTGTTTTGATTCTTTGTTATTTCTCCCCAGCAGCCGGCATGGCCCGAATTCAGTCATGGAGAGGGGGTGATTACTTGTCTTTTCAGCCGATTACTTCGCCGGATTCAATTTCGCGGCCCCCACAACATGATGGCCGCACCGAATAAACAAATAACGGCACCAATCCAATCGTAAAGATCGGGTGTTTTCTTGTCGATCACCCAGCCCCATAAAACAGAAAGAACAATAAAAACCCCGCCGTAAGCGGCATACACTCTCCCAAAGGAAGGAAACGACTGCAAAGTGTCCACGACTCCGTACAACGCCAAAACAATCCCGCCAAAAATACCCCAATAAAGAGGTTTGCCCTCTCTCAACCACAGCCAGACCAGATACCCTCCACCGATTTCAAACAAACCAGCCAACAGAAAAAGCAAGATCGCTTGCAACGTGTCTACCCCTTCTGAATCAAAATCGATTTTTGCCAATCAATACACATTGTAACAGAGATTTTAGTTGAATTCCCCACTGATTCTGCCGATAATAGAGATAAGAATGTATGTTTGCATGAAAGGTGAGCCAACGATGAAAAAGATTTTACATCTGGATCTCGATGCGTTTTTCGCCAGCGTGGAACAACTGGATGACCCGGCGTTGCGGGGAAAACCGGTCATTGTCGGCGGCAGGGGAAAACGCGGCGTCGTGGCCACCTGCAGTTATGAAGCACGGGCATATGGAATCCGGTCAGCCATGCCAACCGCCATGGCCCGCAAGCGGTGCCCGGACGGCATTTTTTTGCCGGCGAGATTTGAGCGATACAGAGAAAAATCGGCGGAAGTCCGTCGCATCTATACCGCTTACAGCGACTGTTTTGAAACAGTGGGATTGGATGAAGCTTACCTCGATCTCTCCCATTATGAAAACGCGGTTCCCGTCGCCCGTGAAATCAAGCGGCGGATTCAGGCGGAGACGGGACTCACTTGCAGCATCGGCCTTTCCTACAACAAGTCGATGGCCAAGATTGCCAGTGATTTAAAAAAGCCGGATGCATTTGTGATCATACGGCCGGAGCAGGCATTGGCCATATTAAAGGATCTGCCGGTCGGCGCCCTTAACGGCATCGGAAAAAAATCGCAGGAACGGCTGATGAACATCGGGGTGACGACCATCTCCGATTTTTGGCGTTTGTCCCTGGATGAGGTGGTCCGGATGTTCGGCAGGTTTGGCTATGCTTTGTACGACCGGGCCAGAGGAAAGGATGATCGCGAGATCTCCCCCAACCGCCCACGCAAGTCTCACAGCCGGGAGATCACACTGCCTGAAGATCTGTTCGACAAGGAGGCCATCGCCCGGATCGCCCGGGAACTGTTGACGAAAGTGCAGCTCGATCTCAACGGTTCCGGCATCACCCCGCAAACGCTCACCCTGAAAATCAAGTATGCTGACTTCACCCTGCGTTCCAAACAGCAAACAACGGCCCAGCCTGCCCCCGACTGGTCGGAAATCCTGGAAGAACTGCTCGCGGCATTTGACTACACCCCCGGCGTCCGCTTGGTCGGAGTCGGTTTTTCCAATTTTGTACGGGCATCGGCTGAAACGTACGAACAACTCTCATTGCCTTTAGGTTAAAAATATAAGGCGGATGCAAAAAGACCGATCGTTTTTGCATCCGATCGGTCTGAAACGTCCTATTTCAATAACGTATCCACCGTTTGCATCACGGCGCTGATCATTCCTCCCAAGGTCCCGCCGGCCGCGATTATCCCGCTCATCTCATTCAGCTTCTGATTGAGATGCTCAAGTATGCCTTTCGTGCATTTTCCTGCTTCCACCATTTTTTGCGGACCATATAACGTTGCCAGATACTCAACCTTCTTATCTTCATTTAACTCATCGGTCTTTTCCAGCGTTTCAATCAGTTGCCGCAGTTTCCGCTCTAACACGTCCCATTCATTTCGCTGGTGTTGCAGGTAATTGTTTTGGACAATCGAGTTTTTCCCGCCTTTGTTGATAATCAGTTGTCCATGATTTTGATCAATGTGAATTCCGTCTTTCCCCATCAAAAGTTTCCTCCCGTCAAGAACCGGATTGATTTTGGACCACTTCCACTTTGCTTTGATCCTTGTTGATAATCACTTGTCCCCGGTTTTCATGGATATGAATGATCTGCTGGATAATCTTGTGTTCCCCTTTATTCCATTTCTCAGAACGATGGCTGTTCCGGTTTGCCATCTGACGCAGCAATTGCTCAACCGGTTTTTCGTCTTTTTGTTCATAGACCTTATTTTCTTCCGGAATAAACGACCGCAATTTCCCCGAAGGAAGGTGATTCACCCGGCCAAACTTCTTCCAGTTGGCAAAAACGATAAAGCTGTCTTTCGCCCTGGAGACAGCTACGTTTAGCATATTGGGTTTCCGGTCATAAAAAGCATTTCCCTTGGCCGAAGTATCCACCGCCGAAAAAAGGATGATATCCCTTTCTGCTCCCTACAGGGCATGCAATGTTCCAACCGTAATCCCCTCAATTCCGCATTCACTCAAAAACGCTTTAATCAACGTCGACTGGTATCGGAACGGGGTCACAATCCCCACAATTTCCCCCAGCTCTCTTTTCGAACCAGCCTTCCGATTGGCCCGATCAAGGATCTTTTCTTTGTTCCGTTTCAGCCAGGAAGCAATCGCTTCCGCTTCCATGACGTTAAATTTGCTCGTGCCGTCCGCTTCGGCCTGCCCCTCGATATCGGCATAGCCCATGTGCGGCAGAAAATCGTACTTATGTTCATTCGGACGGGCCGGAATCAGGTTGTTATCATAAGCGAGAGAATTGCAAAACCCGATGATCTCCGGCACACAGCGGCGATGTTCGGCCAAAAACATCCCGCCCGCCAGTTCGTTCTTCTGATATTTGCTGCGGCGTTGGGCGATTTTCATCACATTTCCCTTTGCAGCAGTGATTCCCTTCGCTTCCATGTCCTCCAGTTGCGAGAGATCCTTCATCACCTTGAACCCGAGCAAATTCCCGACATCAACGGCGGATGGCAATGAAACCACAGGCTCAATTTGGAGAGTGTCCCCAACCACCAGCGCTTTTCTGGCTAACGCAAACGAAGGGGCCGCAATTTGCGGAGCCACTTGTCCCGCTTCATCGATGATCAAAAGATCGATCACTTCAAACAAGTATTCGGTTTTCCCCTTATTCTTCTCATACGCAAGCGGATCTTTTTGCCACACGCTCATGATTTGCGGCAACATATGCAAGGTTGAGACAAAACAGGGCGCCAGTTTGGCATAGCGATGGTACAATTCGATTCGGCGTTCTTTAGGCGTTGGGCGTTTTTCCCTTATCTGCTCCAGCCGGGGCAGTCCTTCCACCTCTTCCAGCCATCTTGCTTCCCAATAATGAGTCGCCAACAGAAAAGCTTCATAACGCAACGTCCGATCCAACTCACGCAATACCGAGCCCAGATCCGGCAAATCGTCTGTTCCAGTTCTGCCAAACGCCACCAACCACCGATTGAACTCTTTTTTCCCCTCGTTTAACGTATGAAGAAGGGCCTTTGCCTTTTGCAAACAGGCACTCGTCTCTTCCCAGTCTTTTCGCACTTCGTCGTGATAATGAACAATCGACTGCTCGATCGACGAAGTAGAGAAAGAAGAAAACACAAATGGTGCCTTTTCCCTCCATTGCGCAATAAATTCCCGATTACGCCCTTCCCGCTTTTCTTCCACTGAAGTGAAAAGCGAAAGAATCTTCCAGATCAACGGCTCTTTACGCCGGAATGCCCTCCAGGCCTGTTTTAGCGCTTCAGTTTGATCCAGCAAACGGTCTTTCTCTTCCAGCTGCTCTTTCCATTCCTGTTCCCGTTTCTGAAGTGTCTCCAAGGAGCCTTCAAATTCCGCGTGCAACTGTTTCCGTCCGTCTTCCAGCTTCCGGGCCAGCTCCATGCCGTCCAGAATCGCCTGATGGGTTTTCTTCAGCTCCTCATGCAAATGCGCCCTTATTTCTTTGATAGAGTGAGCAGAACGCTTGGCAAATTGCTGATAGCGCTCGATAAACTTATTTTTCAATTCATGAAATTTCCACCGCTCCTCCAGGCCCTCCATGAAATTCTCGCCATTGAACCTTACGATTTGATAGTCATGGCCTTTTTCCTGCAACTTTTTGGCTTTATCCGAGCTGGGAAAATAAATACCATAACTTTTTACGTCCGGAAGCCACCTTCCGCGTAACTTCTTGATCTTCTCCATCCATTCGGAAGAGTGACTTTCCGACAACATCCCCTCTTTGGCAAACGACTCGAGAATATTGGTAACCGCCTGATTGTTGGTCGAAGCGGCCACGATAATCGGAGGCTCTTTCTCCTGAAGCGCGGCTTCCACCCACAAAGAGGCCACCACGTTCTGGATCAGCGTCGTCTTTCCCGTTCCCGGCGGACCATTGACAGCCAAAATCTCTCCGTTTTCAATGGAGAACAAATGGTGTAACGACTCCCGTTGCCCATCCGACAGGGGAAAAACTCCGTTCATCTGTCCCAAATGTTTGTCCGCCCCCGCTTCTGCAGATAACAACGGCACTTTTTCCCGATCTTCCAATGAGAGATATTCCTTCAGCAATACAGGAAGGCGATCTTGCGACAGCAGCTCTTGATACGCACTCTCAATTGCACTGCCCTGCGGTTTTTCCGGGAGCGGGATTACCCGGCCCGTTTCACTGCGCGCATACCCTTTAATCGCGAATGTTCGCATTGTGCTTCCCGTTACTGCTCGAAACATCTCTTCGGCATAGTGCCAGGCTTCTTCCCAATGATCCTGGGCCATATAAGGATGTTTCATCACATAACGATCCATCTTTTCCACCGATCCCACCGCAACCTTGTCTTCCGAAGACGGGGAGAGATATTCGCGGGAAATATAGGGCGGGCGATGGGGAATGGGGAAGAAACGTCCATCCTTGATGCAGGCTGGTATATAAAGGGGCGCAACAGTCTGAAACTTATCCTTCTCATGCATCAGCACAACCGGACAAACATGGTATTCAATCTCTCCTTCCTCCAATTTCCCGGATTTGAGCAAACGCCGGAGGAATTCTTCCGATACAATCCCCCTTTCCATCTCCTGATAGCTCAGATTCACCCCTTCCCCCAATTTGCTGGATAAACCGTCGTCGCGAAAACAGCGAAAATAATAACGCAAGACATCTTGTTCTTTCCCCATGGTCTACCCCCTTTAATAAAATATTTTTGTATAATCGACTGTAACTGGTAATTTAATAAATCTTTCCTCATTATAAAATTTATTTAGTGAAATCGAAATATTTTATTTCCCTTCCCGAAAATTTTTCACAAAATCCCTTTCCTCAGGGGTTAACGTTTTTATTCGTAATTTTTCCAATAAGATTGTTTTATGTAAAAAATAATGCTATTCTATTTTTGACTATTATTATTAAAATAAGGTATGTATCCTAATAATCGTCTCCCTCTACATTGGTGACAACGGATTTCCTCAGTATCAATTTCATTGCAGATGAAGGAGGACACCTCTGCCTTATGTTCCTGGTCATCTTTCTACTCTGTCTGCTTTTGCTTTTTGCAATTGTGGGGATCGTATATCCAACACGCCTGCATAAGAAAATCGCGTACAAAAAATTCAGCCTTGGAAAACGGTTGTGGAATGTCGCCCTGGTGTTTCTCTGTTTCATCCTGATCGCCATTCTTTCCCCCACACAGACAAAAGCAGATCAAGACCCTGCCAAAGCTCAGATTGAAGCCGAATTGGAGAGTACGAAACAACAATTGAAAAAAACGAATGAACAACTAAAACAACAGCAACAACAAATTTCTGCATTGCAAAAGAATAAGCAGGATCTAGAAGCGAAACTGAAATCTTGCGAGGAAGAAAAAAAGAAACTGCAAGCGGAAATAACCCAAAAGGAAAACGAAGCAAAAGCATCTGAGGAGAAAAAACAGCAAACTTCCCTGCATAGCTCTTCCGCTTCAGACAATCACCCGACTGCAACGAAGAAAAGTTCTTCCTCAGTCTATTATCCAAACTGTTCCGCTGCGCGTGCAGCAGGGGCCGCACCAATATATGAAGGAGAGCCCGGATACGCAAAAAAACTTGACCGGGACGGAGACGGGATTGCCTGCGAATAGATGAAAAGAAAGAGGGACTTCCACTGATATGGCAGGAAGTCTCCTTTTCATGACCGATCTCGCAACAGAAAGCCATCTTAAATACGATCCCGCTCTCGACTCAATGCTTCTTTTAGGGGGGGAAATGCACCATCAATACAAATCTGTTCGATCAAACCATTAAAACCCGATATCACTTTTGGGAAAAGATCGGAACGTTGGATCCGGATGTGTTGACACATATCGTGAACCCGGCTTTTTTGGGAGGTCCCGCATGGCCTGCGTTGAGACAAGCTTTTGTGAAAATCGAAACTCCTGATACCGTGATTTTGGCCAGTGACGGTTTGTCTGATCCGTTTGATGACATGGAAGAGCCAAACCAGGGATTTTCGCTGGAGTGTTACCTTGAATCGGATGATCCCGCCTTGCGAAAGAATATCGCCGATCTTAAAAAAACATGGCAATTTCAGCTTGTATATGAAGTCGCGCAAAACTTCGCCAACCATGGGGGCGTAAAAGCGTTGTTGGAGGAGTATGGCACTCTTTCGATGGAGTTTTCACATATCGATGTGCCGGAGCCTTTCAGAGATGAGGAAGGGCGCGTGGGCATCCTGCTCGGGCTTGAGTCTGAGCAAATCCCGACCAGTATAACGGGACCGGCCGGTGACATTCGCTTGGTAAGCATCAAAATACTCACGTCACAAGAACTGCAATACATTTTGGAAAAGGGTGCCGTCGGGAGAAAAAGATTGGCTCAGTTATTCCGGGAACAAGGCTCCCATCATCTGTCCTCTCTTGATCGGAATTCCGTCGTCTGAGAAGCGACCGGCTTCCTTCAGGGAAATGAAAGATCTTCTCGACACAAAAGGAAATATATAGTACAATACCGCCTAAAACATTACTGAGCCATTATTCATCCCTCCGGTACATAAATGAATCTTGAAGGAGTCACGTTACATGCACGCAGTCACAGAAACACATCCATCCAGAGAAAAACTGGGAAGGCTTTTAATCTCCTGTTCCGACCGCCCCGGCATCATTGCTGCCGTATCACGTTTTTTACATGAACAAGGGGCCAATATTGTCGATTCGCATCAATACACCACTGATCCCGAAGGCGGGTTCTTTTTCATGCGTGTCGAGTTCCAGTTGCCGAATTTGACACGGCAAATCGAAACCTTGCGCGAACGATTTTCGCCAATTGCCAATTCGTTTGACATGAACTGGCGAATCACCCCTGCCGCCAAAAAACAAAAAATGGCCGTGTTCGTTTCCAAAGAAGATCACTGTTTGCGCGAAATCCTCTGGCGCTGGAGCATCGGCGAATTATACGCGGACATTGCCATGGTGATCAGCAATCACCCGAACATGGAAGCGATTGTCGCACCGTTCGGAATCCCGTATTACCATGTCCCGTTCAGCAAAGAAAACCGTGACCATGCCACCCGCATTCATCTGGAACTGTTGGAAAAAGGGCGAATCGACACCATTGTTCTCGCCCGTTATATGCAGATCATTCCCCCGGACATCATCGACCGCTACCAAAATCAAATCATTAACATCCATCACTCTTTCCTCCCCGCTTTTGCAGGAGGGAAGCCGTATCACCAGGCTTATGACCGGGGAGTTAAAATCATCGGAGCCACCGCTCATTATGTCACGGAGGAACTGGATCAAGGCCCCATCATCGAACAGGATGTACAGCGGGTTGACCATCGACATCAAGTTGAAGATTTAAAACGAATCGGCAGAGACGTGGAACGAATGGTACTGGCCCGGGCAGTGCAATGGCATTTAAATGATCAAGTCCTGGTGCACGGAAACAAAACCATCGTGTTTCGTTAGCACCGGATTGAGTGGGCTTCGGCTCACTTTTTTTGTGACAACGGAAAAAGGTTGCCTCCTTAAGGATAGTCTGCATTTTATCGGCAAATTCAGGAAGAAAGCTCCGTTGAATTTGGCTGAATTTTTTCAGCGGTTATTACCGAATCACTACAGATGAAGGGAGGGGTATAAAATGAATATTGATTGGAGTATATTCAGAAACATTAATTTTCTGTTTTATTTAAGTTCCATTTGGGTGTCCTCACTCGGTGGGGCCATTTTTACTATCGTGTTGACTTGGATGCTCGTTGAATCCACTGGATCTTCCGCGGTGGTGGGTACCTATCTCTTTTTGTTGGGTATGTCCAAATTGATATTCATCCTGTTCAGTGGTGTGATTGTCGACCGATTCAAGGCCAAGAACTTGTTGATCGCGTCGGATTGGATCAGAGGGGGAATCATGTTTCTCTTCGTTCTGATTAGACTTCAAGGTTCTCCCCCCCTTTGGGTATTTTACATAATGGGTATTGTCTTCGGCATGGTGGATGCCCTTTCAGAACCGGCCGCCATTACTTGCCGGATTCAGATCGTAGAAAAAAAATACTACAGTCAATCTCTTAGCGTTCTGACCATTGCAACACAAATATCCGCTGTGATAGGTCCCGCCATTGGCGCATGGTTTGTCAAATTCACAGGAGGTGTTTCGGCTATTGCATTAAACGGAGTTGCTTTTATTATATCCGGGCTTCTGTTGATGGGGACAAGGTTTCGGGAGGTACAGGAGAAAGACAAAGAACCGAAAGAAAAACTATGGTCTAGTTTTGTAGAAGGAATTCGATACTTTATAACGACTCCCATTATTTTTACCATGGCGGTTTTTGCGCTTTTTGCCAATGCCGCCGTGAGTACAATCAATGTTAGCATTCCTTTTCTCGCGAAGAATTTGGGTTTTGGTGTGTTAGGGTTCGGATGGATGACTACGGCGATCGGTATTGGTGGCTTTATTGGCGCGTTGCTCTTTTCCGTCATCATGATTACCAATCCCCGACCGGTTATGACGTTGTACACCTGTTTTTTTCAAGGAGTAATTTTACTTTTGGTAAGTTTTGTGGATCGTTTTTGGCTTGTGATCTTTCTCTTTATGCTGATCGGTTTCCAGGAAACAGCGGTTAACGTGATTGCGCCGAGCGTCAACCATTCAATTATTCCCAGAAAAATGTTTGGACGCGTTTTAAGCGTGATGATATTGGTAATGACCGGTTCTCAGCCTATTTCTCAAGCTTTGGCAGGTTGGGCAATGAAATGGACCGGACCGCAATCAATCTTTTTGTATGCAGGTTTGCTGGAAATGATCTCGGCAGTTATTGTGTTTCTGTTTCCCTTTGTCCGTCGTTTTCAGGTTAACAAGAAGGAAAGTACAGAGATGGAAACCGTGTGATGAATGGGGTAAATAAAAATGGACTGGAGCAAATCTTCTTTCATTTTTCTACTCGCCGGCTGCGTAATATGGGTTGGGAATCTATATAATGTGTGGCAGATGACGTTGTTGGGAGGGGCGATATTCGCTGTTTTTTATCCCATCCGTAAAACGCTTTTTCATGCTTTCATCACAGGTTTCATTATTTGGGAAGTACAACTATTTGTAATGTATAAATGGCATTTGTTATTTAGTTTTTCCAAGGTATTGAGCCAACTATTTCACTTAGGGAATTATGGATCGTTGTTGATTTTGGCTACGACCGCTGTAAGTGCATGTAAACTTTTGCATGTACAGTCGTTCCCCGGTTTTACAGATAAAGAAATCAACCGCCGGAATGAAAAGGCTCTCTCGCACTTCGGATTGGGGATACCTTCACCGAATATGCGGGAGAGCGAATTATGCACCGGCTGTAACATGTGCAAATGGCTATTTTGCATCAATCTCGTTTTTCTTGCCAAAGTGCAGTTGTTCACCGGTAAGAGACCACCCGGTTTTTAACCCGAGAATAAACCAGCCGAGTGCCAGCACACCAATCGTAAATACGGTGTCCCCGATTATCCGAAGCCATACGAACTTGTGAATGATGCCCCGTGACATGAATTCGGCCGAACGGGCATACCACGTGCCGTGTTCCACGCTTGCCAATGTCTGCATCAAGCCGATCGGGATCAGACTCAGCAGAACCATCAATGCCAGCCCGATATTGATCGCCCAGAACGAGAAAGCGAGAGCCTTTGTTTTCCACACGCGTTGTTTGGTCAATCCCCGCAAACAAAACAGCATAAGCCCTATTCCCAACATGCCGTACACCCCGAACAGTGCCGTATGTCCGTGCACGGGTGTGGTGTTGAGTCCTTGCATAAAGTAAAGCGCAATCGGAGGATTGATAAAAAATCCGAATAATCCGGCGCCCACAAGGTTCCAAAAAGCAACGGCCACAAAGTAGTAAATCGGCCACTTGTATGCCGCTACCCAGGGACGGGCACGGGAAAGGGTCAAATTCTCATATGCCTCAAAACCAATCAATACCAACGGAACTACCTCAAGTGCACTGAAAGTGGCCCCGAAAGCCAAAACTCCGATAGGCGTTCCGCTGAAATATAAATGGTGGAACGTGCCGATGATTCCACCGAATAAAAAGATAATCGTCGAAAAAAGAACGGAAGCGGTGGCCGTTGAGACTCGCAACAATCCCATACGTGTGAACAGAAAGGCGATCACCACAGTTGCAAATACTTCAAAAAACCCTTCTACCCACAGATGCACCACCCACCAACGCCAGTACTCGGCAATTGCCAAATGAGTATGCTGTCCCCACATCAGTGCCGGAACATAAAACACAGGAATCGCGGTGGAGGCAATCAAAAACAGAATGAGCAGATGCCTGTCGTCTTTTTTCTTTCTCAGCGCAGGCCAAATCCCGCGTGCCATCAGGAACAACCAGAGGAAAAGTCCGACGGCCAGGAACAATTGCCAGAATCGTCCGAGGTCTGTATATTCATACCCCTGATGTCCAAACCAGAAGTTTGTATTCAATCCAAGACGTTGCCGTATTGCAAACCACTGTCCGACCATTGAACCGACAACAATAATCAACAAACTTACAAAAAGAAAGTTTACAAAAAAACGTTGGTATTTTGGTTCACGACCGGAGACTGCCGGAGCCACAAACAATCCGGTTGCAATCCAAGCAGTTGCAATCCAAAAAATCGCCAATTGGGTGTGCCACGTACGCGTTAAGGAGTAAGGGATCCATTTTGCAATCGGAATTCCGTAGAAACCCGCTCCTTCCACCTGATAATGGGCAGTGATCGCTCCAAGGCCAACCTGAACGACCATCAAAACAGCGACCAACCAAAAATACTTGACTATTGATTTCATCGAAGGAGTCGGCGACAAGGCGAGCAATGGGTCCTTTTCAGGAAAGGTCTCTTCCAATTCGACGTGTTTTTGTTTGGCATAATACCAAGCCAGTGCGCCTATGCCGGCCAGCAGCAGAACAAAGCTGACCACAGACCAGATCACCATCGATCCGGTTGCCACATTCCCGATTAAAGGTTCATGGGGCCAGTTATTCGTGTAAGTAATGTTGCTGCCCGGACGATTGGTTGCACAAGCCCAAGCCGCCCAGAAGAAAAAGGCGTTAAGGGCTTTCATCCGCTGTGGATCTTTGATTGTTCCGCGGGGTATGGCGTAGTCGTCACGCAAATGATCCAGTTTTGGATCGTTGCCAAATAAGGCAGTGTAATGTTTGCTCGTGGCTGCAATTGCCTGCGCCCGTATGGGGGAGATCACCAAGTCTCCAGTGTTCGGATGATAAGTGTTGGTTCTCATTTCTTTTTTCAATCTGGTCCTGAGCATCGCTCTTTTTTCATCATCCAGCGCGTTGTAGGCTTTTCCATATTGATTCAACGCATATCTGTTGAGAATCCACATGGATTCCCGATGCAACCAGTCAGCAGTCCAGTCCGGCGCCACATATGCTCCATGCCCCCAGACTGTTCCAACTTCCTGTCCGCCCATAGACTGCCAAACGTTTTGACCGTCCTTAATCTCTTTTTCAGTAAACAGCACGTTACCAGCACTGGTCATCACTCGTTTGGGAATAGGAGGCATTGTATGATAAATCTCTCCACCGTAATACCCGAGAATGGCGAATGAAATGATGAATACAAGTGCCAAACTTACCCAAAGCCTGGTAAGATTCATTAATTACACCTCCATCAACCTGCAGTTGACAACTTGGATATTCGTGAATATTTTTCGCAGCGATATCGCTCACTATTCAAAATTTGCCTCATTCCATCAGGCAAATGCATTTGCTCCCGCTTATCGCACAATCACAGTTTGTCATAAAAGAAGGGATAAGAAGGAGAACATTTCACATGATGATTAAACGGAAACGGGCATACGCTTATCCAAAGCCGATGATTTTCGTGATGAACTGCGAAGACCAGTCGTAGATGACAGAATTTTCTGTTATATTATGATGGAACAAGGATAAGTCTGGATAATTCATCTACGCCCGCAGAAAATAAAAACTCCAAACGAAGCATAATCTATCAATGCATCTTTTGTTCCTAAATAGAAAAAGCCATCCTTGTGGACGGCTCATGAAGCAGGCTTTCAGGGGATCAATTATGGATCGTCACATATTCATGTGAGTTTAATTATTTTATATTCCATATATTACTCATAGGTAATTGTGTCATACTCATTTATACTTTCTATATCGTCCAGTTCATCCTTACTTAATGCGAGCTCTGGGTTAATAACAAGATCGCTATTAATATCTCCCTGATTATTACTAAAATCACCAATCAGAACATTATTTCCAATACTTCCATGTACATTTATTGAAATACCAGCAGGCTTTTTATTCTCTATAGCCATTTTTAAATTCAATAAATACAATTCCACAATACTTAAGAAAGGCAAAATCACTTCAAGTATAAAATTTCGCGTTGAGGATTTACGGATAATTTCATCTTTAACTTTTGAATGTTTTTGATAACGTGGGTCTAATAGCACGTCCTTATCACAATATGCATAAATAGCATCAAATATGGTAGTGAAACGTTTATAAGCAGCGATTATATACTTCAATAAGAGAAACAGAAAAATTACTTTATCATCATCCTCATATGGAAAATGAAATTTATAGCTGAACAATACACACGTTTCTACCATTGATTGAACATCAAACAAAGCACCTCGCATCTGTTGCTTACTTTGCAACAATTCCATTACTAACAAATCCTCATTTACAAAAGCAACTATTCTTTGAATATAATTATATAAATCCTCAGGGGTTACATAGGAAGAACTCTCCTTTAAATAACCTATGTAATTACAGGCACTGTTAACTCGATTCATTAAATTTTCCAATTCCTTTTTACTTGTTTGCAACTCGTTCAATGTATTCACGCGCCTCTTCTCTCAAATATTTGCATTTTTGATTTAAGGGACAGTATACACAACGATATGTATTTGCTATATACCAGTCAGAGCTTTGCTTAATACTTTTTAAGACCTGATTTAATGCAAAAATAAATTTTTTCTCCAAAGAAAAGATCCTAGGCTTACGATTTTTATACTGAATCTTTCCACGTATCTTGTACCCTGGAAAATAATTTTGTGCAATTAACATTTGTGCGATAAGTCGAAGAAGATGATATTTATGCGCTATAGGCACATAGTGTGGGATATCCTCATGAGAGCAATCAAAATAAACACAACAAATTTTTTCTTTATCCTCATATAATTCTATTACCAACTCATCATCAAAGAGCTTATACTCTTGATTAATAATTTCCTGAACCCCGTTTTGTTGTTTTTCGATTGCCTCCGTATATTCTTCCGCTAACAATATGGCATCCGTGTTATTAAACTCCTCCAATAATTTATGCTTATTTTTTTCTGCCTCCCATAAGACGCGTTGTATTTCTTTTTCGTACCATAGTCTCATACTTCTAACTTGATCATCCGCTTTTCTTTTTCGGTAAGTATAAACTGATTCTTGAACAAACGAAACAATTCGCGGCCCAAACACCGATAATACAAGTGAAAAAATAATCGTAGAGAACGGACCTGCAAACAAACCAACTACTAGAAAGGAGATTAAAAAAACAACTATCCTGGAGACTATTGAAGGCAAATCGATGGGTAATTTCGGATAAATTACTCGTTCATAATTTGGTTCAGGAGGTAGTGTAGGGTTGCAATATTCCCTCATAAGTTCACGATTTTGAATTGCCTTTTTAAATTCATTTTCATCACGAATGTACTCTCTTTTATTTTGTTTCCATCTCTTGGGGCAATACAAATACTCTTCGATTTCTTTCGTATGTATATAACGATCAGTCATATACTCACCTCTATCTTACCTTTGCAAAAACATACCCAAAATTTGAATAATTGAGGAAATATTAGTGAGTAATGGTAAATCCTCGCATAATTTATCTTTTAACACACCCAATTGTCTTATTAACAATTTGATAACCGACTCTTTCGGTTGACCGGTTTCAATAAATTGTTGGTTAACATCTATTAATTCTATGGTATCCTTTTTATCAATTGGTAATATTTCTTGATTCATTTCAATCAACCTTTTAAATTCATTAATCAGTTTCTTTAATTCTTCTTCTTTACTGAATTGATTTTCTCCATTAGTACCGATATATATTTGATTATTGGAATTTAAATTTCCTTTATTATTTGTAAAATCACCTATAAGAGCACTTCCATGAATACTACCATTAATATGAATATTAACCCCGTTTTTGTCTTCTTGTTCAGACATAAAATACCTCCTAATAATTATTTTTTATCATTATAATATAAACTTAACAGAAGATAAACCATCGCTCTCATCATTATTCCAATTTCTCATCGATTTACTCAACTATACATTCTTTTAAACAAAGCCTTGCTTCTGTAGGGAACGAAGATCCACTCCTAATCGCCCAGTCCATTTTTCCTCAATACAAAAAACCCTTGGTTTCCCAAGGGCTTCTCTTTGGTGCTGGAGACAGGACTCGAACCTGCGACCCCTTCATTACGAGTGAAGTGCTCTACCAACTGAGCTACACCAGCATGTTGCTTATGGATTTTGGTGGAGGCGAGCGGAGTCGAACCGCTGTCCGAAGACATCGCCACGCCAGCTTCTCCGAGCGCAGTCACTGTATTGAAGATTCGCCTTTAAAACTGCCCAGTGACAGGCGCTTTTAAAGACTAGCCGCTTGAAATTCGCCTTCCGATCAGCGGCCGATCGGTCAGCTAGCCTGCTGGATTATGAGACCCGGCAGCTCCACACAGGCGATGGAGAAGCGAGTCCTGGCTGGTTAATTAAGCAGCCAGAGCGTAGTTTTCTTGTTTGCCAGTTACATTTGGCTTCCGCGTGTTTAACGAGAAACGCAGCCCCTCGGCTCGCTACTGACGCTCGAACTATCCCCGTCGAATCCCAAGAACGCCCCCGAGATTCAACTTTTCGAACAAAGTGACCGATGATGTCGATCACAGTTTTAGATTATAGCATCATGTAGAAAAACATGCAAGGGTATTTTTTATTTTTTTAACGGAAATTTTGCTCCTTCAGCTTGCGGCGGATCATGCGCTCCGCATCGCGTTTGGCCTCAGTTGCCCGCTTGTCATAGAGCTTCTTGCCTCGTCCGAGACCGAGCTGGACTTTGGCAAAACCGTTGCGCAAGTGAATGTCGAGCGGGATGAGGGTCAGTCCCTTAATTTTGGTTTGGCCTAGAAGCTTGTCAATCTCCTTTCGGTGCATAAGCAACTTGCGGGTGCGGGTGGGATCGACATTAAAGCGGTTGCCCTGCTCAAACGGGCTGATATGCATACCGATGATGAAGAGCTCTCCTTGATCAATCCGCGCGTAACTGTCTTTCAAGTTGACGCGTCCCTGGCGAATCGACTTGATTTCAGTTCCGGTGAGAACGATTCCCGCTTCAAAGGTCTCTTCGATGTGGTAATCATGGTATGCTTTTTTGTTCTTGGCAATCACCTTGGTCCCTTTGTTTCCCATCGTTTCCACCTCAAACCCTGAAATCGCAGTAGATTCTATTATACCAAGGAAAGTCGAAGCGAATCAATGGGATTTTTCAGTACCATCCGGTCTGAAGGGAGGTTCCCGTATCAAAAAGACAAGGGAACCCCCTTAAGGCCGGGACTACTTCTTCTTTTTTTTCTTCTTTTTCTTTTTTCCTTTTTTTCCCGGCTTCTGCTGTTTGATGAAGTCGGATGGGTCGACGGCATAAGTTTTTCCCTTTTTTCCTTTTTTCACTTTCGTTTCGCTTTCGGCTGCCCTTTTTCGTCCCTTGCTTTTCGCTTTCTTTTTCTTCCCTTTTTTGAGCGGAGCCCGTTCGTCGGAGTAATGCTCCAAAAGTTCAAAATCGATTTTGCGCTCATCGACATTGACGCCGCTCACTTTGATCCTGACGCGATCCCCGATGCGCAGAAGGCGTCCGCTACGCTCGCCGATCAGGGAATAGGTGGATTCATCGTAATGATAGTAATCGTCGGTCAGGAAGCTGATATGAACCAGCCCTTCAATCGTATTGGGCAATTCGACAAAGATGCCGAACGAGGTGACACTGCTGATGATGCCGTCATATTCTTTCCCGATCTTGTCCATCATGTATTCGGCCATTTTCAGGTCCTGCGTTTCCCGTTCCGCATCGACAGCAATCCGTTCACGGATGGACGATTGCTGGGCGGCGTCCGGCAGATACTCATTCAATTGGTCAATCCTCTCCGCCGTCAGGAAACCATTAGCCAACACTTCCCGGATGACGCGGTGAATCAGCAGATCGGGATAGCGGCGGATCGGGGAGGTAAAATGCGAATAAAACGGTGCCGCCAATCCAAAATGGCCGATATTTTCCGCGGAGTATTTGGCTTGTTTCATTGAACGGAGCATCACCGTGCTGATCACATGTTCTTCCGGTTTCCCCTGCACTTTTTCCAGCAACGCTTGCAATGCATGGGGTTTGACCTGATCGGGCTTGCCTTTGACGGAATAACCGAAGCTGGTGATAAACTCATAAAACGCTCTCAGCTTTTCGGCATCCGGATTTTCGTGAATGCGGTAGACAAAGGGAACACCCAGGTTGAAAAAGTGCTCGGCGACCGTTTCATTGGCGGCCAGCATGAACTCTTCGATCAGTTGTTCAGCGATGGTACGCGGGCGCTTCACGACATCCACCGGTTTTCCCTTTTCATCGACAATCACTTTGGCTTCGGCAAAGTTAAAGTCGATCGCCCCCCGCCTCATCCGTTTGCGGCGCAGGGTCATCGCCAAATCGGCCATCAGCCTGAAATCGTCAACGAGCGGTTGGTAGCGGGCGATCAGTTCTGGGTCTTCATCCACCACGATTTTTTTCACGTCGGAATAAGTCATCCGCTCGCGGGTACGGATCACACTTGGATAGATCTCGTAATTGACAACATTTCCTTCGCTGTCCAATTCCATATCGCAGGTCATGGTCAGACGGTCTACCTGCGGATTCAGGGAGCAGATTCCGTTGGACAGCCGCTTGGGAAGCATCGGAATCACGCGGTCAACGAGGTACACGCTGCATCCGCGCTCATAAGCTTCCCGGTCGAGAGCCGACCCTTCTTTTACATAGTAGCTTACATCGGCAATATGAACGCCCAGCCTAACATTGCCGTTTTCCAAACGTTCGACGGAAACGGCATCATCGAGGTCCTTGGCATCTTCGCCATCAATGGTCACCATCGGGCGTTCGCGCAAATCTCTTCTGCCCTTGATTTCTTCTTCACTGATCGTCTCCGGGATCGCCTCGGCTTCTTTCAGTACGGCCTCGGGAAACGCCTCCGGCAAACCGTGCTTGCGAATAATCGAGAGGATATCGACGCCGGGGTCGTTTTTATGACCCAAGATCTCGATAATCTCCCCTTCGGCACTGTGACGTCCCGTGATTTGATGGAGTTTGACCACGACTTTTTGCCCGTCACGCGCATTCATCTGAAATTCCGGCGCGATGAAAATATCGGTGGCGATGCGTTTGTTGTCCGGAATGACAAACCCAAAATGGGAGGACAAACGGGTAAAGGTACCGACGATTTTGTCGAGCTTCCGCTTGAGGATGCGCACGATTTCCCCTTCCGGGCGGCGGTCGCCCGATTTGCCTTTATGAATCCGCGCGAGGACGAGGTCTCCGTCCATCGCTCCGTTCATGTCGTTCAAATGGATGTAGATATCGCGCCTGCCAGGCTGATCAGGAATCACGAACCCAAATCCTTTGGTGCTACCCTGCAAGGTTCCCCGCACCAGATTAAAGCGTTCCGGCACCCCGTAGCGACTGGCTCTCGTTTTGACGATGTCGCCGTCCTCTTCCATTTTGTCGAGCAACGCAGTAAAACTTTCCCTATCTTCCTCGCCGATCTGAAAAGAGGCGATCAATTCCTCCAGCGTAAGTGGTTTATATGCTTTTTCCAACATGAATTGCCGAATCTCATGTTCTGTGATCATGTACAAATCTGTCATCAGGAACGGCTCCCGGTAACAGAGTTTTTCACCTCTCTTTTTTAGGATCCGATGAGGAAACGCGTCCGATAAATTCCTCAATCTCCTGGAACAATTCTTTCCTTTCTTTGTCAACGGTAATGATGTGCGTCGAATTTTCATACCAGGAAAGTTTTTTCTCTTTTGAGGCGATTTGCGAAAAAATATATTCCGCGCTTTTTTCCAATACCAGCTCATCTTTGGCGGCTTGCACGACCAGTGCCGGTGCCGATACCCTTGGCAGCCTGCTTCGCATTTCCCGAATGAGGCGCACCAGCTCGCCCACACATTTGACCGGGGTTTTATCTATCGGCACGACATGGGCGGCGATTTCGGGGTCGCGTTTTTCCGATTTTCGGGTAAAGCGGATAAAATACTGCAGCACGTTGGCCAAGAGCGCACGACGGTCGCGAATCCAAACCGGAGCGCACATCGAGATCACACCATCGACCTTTTTTTCGGCCGCCAGCATCAGTGAAAGACATCCTCCCATCGACAGACCCGCCACAAAAATCCGGTCCAAATCCTCTTCCCGCATTCTCTCATACGCATCCAAAGCGCTTTGCCACCAATCCTTCCATCCCGTTTTCTCCATTGTTTCCCCATCAACCCCGTGCCCGGCGAGGAGAGGAGCATAAACGGTAAACCCTCGCTCCTTCAAATAGTAACCCATGGGACGAAGTTCGGAAGGAGAGCCGGTAAAACCATGTATTAACAGAATGCCCACTTTTCCACCCGAATAAAAAAAAGGATCGGGGGTGCGCTGTACGATTTTCATCTGCTATCCTCCATCCGACGCAAAGTTTTCCGCCATTTTCACGATAGCACAAAGAATCGGAAAGGAAAACAGTCCCATCGAAGACCGGTTTCTTTTTCGCGGACACGTCCCCCTCGTGAAGTGTCCCCGCAACAATCATTTCTCCTCGTCATGATGAACCCCCGGCGGGATCACCGGGGTTTAATGGCAGAGGTTGATTTTTGAAGAGGATGCGTTTACCACCAAGAGCTGCATTGCCCCCCTCCACCCGGAGGAACGACACATACGCGGAATCGACGGTTAGGATCACTGGAAGCGGGGTATGCCCAAGTGGTAATGGTTGACGAACCGGAATATATATAATCATAGGTACCTATGGTTTTTCCGCCATCAAAGCTGACATCAAAGTAAAGTGTATAGCCGGGACTGGAAGTTGTGAGTCTGCCCCATCCATATTGTTGACCGTTATAGTAGCCTGTTCTTAACTCTGCAAAATTAATGGTACGAACAGTTGACCGATTCGTGGTGCAATCGGGATCGGCAAGCCATGAATTACTAATGGTACAAGCTTGCGTTCCAACCTCTGCTGCGATCGACGTCGCCGGCACTCCAAAACGTCATCACTGCCACCAAAGTGATCGCAAAGAGTCGTTTCAACAAAACTCCCTCCTGTTGAATTGTATTTAAAATTCGCAATACACGTTTAATTTTAATATTAATTTAATATTTTGTATAGTATGTAATTTATAGTAAAAAGATAATTTTATACAAAAAGTAGATTGACATTTTTCATAGCGGGAAAAATAGAGCGACTACCATCTTTCACAAAGATACAGACTCATTGAAATCGAATCATGTTAATTTGTTCAGGAAGAGCGGAAGTGCAAATCCGGATTTCCATTGTTTCGACGGATGCTGAATCGGGTCTCCCACGGAGCCGTGAGTTGTATCAGTGGATCCTTTTATCATTGGTGAGGTAAACAAAGAGAAGGGCCCCTATTTCTGAGACCGTAAATAAAACGGGAGGAAGAGAAATGAGGAAGAAAAAACAGATTGGTATACATATTGATGGCTGTATTTTTGCCAATGATAAAAATACAGATATTGACCATGATGAATTTTTGGATAAGTTTATTGCGTTTGTCGAGGAAAACGGATGGCTATTCGGCGGGGGAACCAAGCGGATTGATGAGGATGGGGATTTAGCAGAGCATTGCTGACTGTGAAAACCGAAGTCTGCCACCCAAGCATCTTGGCGAGAGATTCCCAATTGCCATTCGTATCCGATTTGGGACATTTCAATTCCAAGCCAAGGCTTTAAGCTCCATCTCTCTGCCACGATTGTGCCCTTCTTTAAAGGAGGACATTCTCATATGTAATATAAATCGTCACTCACGAAATCACGGTCAACATGTTGAAAGGAGGATTTTTTGTTGGTTGGCCCAATCACCCATCATCGGAAACCCATTTGAAGCTACCGGGTTTTATTGGCAATTGACAAAAATCCCGGACAAGTTATTGGATTCATTAATGCTGTCAGTGACGGCTAAACCATGTGTACCATGTGATGAATCTTCAACCCTTTTGTGAAAAAAAGGCCCGGGGTATGACGGTCCGGCACGATCAAAGCCAATCAGGTTAAAAGAAAAAAGACGGCCTTGTGTCGTCTTCTTTATTTGGGTTTCCCATTCTTGTGTTCCTCCCTCAAACACGCCAACGACAACCTCAACGCCATGTTCTCGAAAATGCTGGATGCCTTTTCTGCTAACCTTCGGATAGATCAACGATACCAACAAGAACTTTGGCCATTCCTGCGTCCGTTAATGCTTCGCAACATGCCGCATTCGAACTCCATCTGAGCATGGGTTCCCGCGTGCAGTATAGACTGTTGCCCCTTTCGTTTTAACACCAGCCTGGAACATTCGCTTCCGCAGCAGGCCGAGTGAGACGTGTACCCACGAACAACGGTCACTCCGTTTTTGACGATGATTACTCCGGCTAGCGGCTTGTTTCCATCTTGCCTTGTACCCTCGTCTGTCACAGTGATAAGTTGCCCCCTGGAACCACATACTTGTTGACTTTGACATTAATGTCAAGGTTTATAATCACATTACAACACTTGAATGAAAGGAGGTTATTAATCTGCTTTGCGTATTGGTGAACTCGCTCGACTAACAGGAGTAAGTCCACGTGTATTACGGTATTACGAAAAAAAGAAGCTAATTACACCGACACGATTGATTAATGGTTATCGGGAATACAACTCCATAGCTATTAAACAAGTCAAAATTATTCAATTTTACTTAAGTCTAGGTTTTACCACAGACCAAATATCCAATTTTTCGAATTGTGTTCTCGAAAATAATGAAGCTGTTTGCCAAGAAGTTTTGTCTACGTACGAAATGAAAATAAAAGAATTAGATGATTATATAAAAATTCTATCCGATATCAAATCAAATTTGGAAGAACGGGTACATGCGATCAAATTGGAAAAAAAGACAGCTAAACACAAAGGAAATGAATCATATGACGGTAGTTAATATTGCATTACGATCATTTCATGTCTATTCCCCGATTAACGTGTCATTCATATTTGATTGATACTTTTTTCTGGTGACGTGATGTACAAAACTTTTTTTGTCTTTACGGAGGAAAGGAGCCAAGAGCGATGATCATCGACAGCCATAGTCATGTGATGTTACCAGTTGAAAAACAAATTGAGTTAATGAATGAAGCAGGGATAGATAAGACAATCCTTTTTTATACTTCAATTCACCCCGAGCGAGCAACGGATTTTCAGTCGTATGAAAAAGAAATGAGAAAACTGTTTAAAATTTTAGGAGGACATGTAAATGATGCCAAAGGAAGGGAAAAAGGAATTGAAGAACAGCTGCAATCTATTCGTCTATATCCCGATCGTTTTTTAGGCTTTGGTTCTGTACCAAATGGGTTAAATGACGAAAAGACAGCTGAGTGGGTCGAAAAACAAGTGATCGGTAATGGGTTTAAGGGGCTCGGAGAGTTTACGCTTGCTCCTGGGCAGATAAATACTTTGGAACCAGTTTTTAAAAGCTCTTGCGAGTTTGGATATCTTCCCATCTGGGTGCATACATTACATCCCCTTGGTTTAAGCGATATTAAAGAGCTGGCAGAATTGGCAAAGAAGTATGCAAAGGTTCCCGTAATCTTCGGGCATTTAGGCGGTCTAAACTGGTTAGACACGATCAAAATTACAAAAGAAATTTCTAATGCGTATCTTGATGTTTCTGCTTTTTATACTACAGTTGCATTATCTTTAGCAATGTTAGAGTTACCTGAGCGTACTTTGTTTAGTTCTGATAGTCCTTATGGCGATCCCTTGTTGGTAAGAATGGCAGTAGAACGACATTCAAATGATCCGTACACACGCAAATGTGTATTAGGTGATAATATTGCGAAATTGTTAAACTTATAACTAAATAAAACAGGGCATATAAATGTGTCGGATCAATCTGTGAATCGCACTCTACGAGCCTCTCAGCCCCCTATTTCAAGCCATATAAAAGATGCTACCCGAATCGGGTAGCTTTATTTGTTCCTGGGTAAACAGGATCTGGTTGGCCCCCGAAAAGGTGATGTCAGACTGCTGTAGGGCGAGTAACCAAAATAGTGGCCAATGATTTAGAAAGGATTCATTCCTGCTTGATAAAGACAACCACCTCCAACTTTTCCATGGAATCTCATTTGTCAAGGAGAATGCGATTGGCAAGGGTATTCTGGTGATTTACAAGAAAAACAGGACATGCCCGCAACACCATCCTACGTGATCTTCGAGGAAGCCATATCCGTCGTAATTGCTCCAAGTGAGCCAAGATGGATTTGCGAGCTACGACGGGATGCGATATGAGATTCTTTGGTCCAAGAAGCCATCGTCTGTGAAGTCCGGGGAAAACGAATGCATCTTCGGCGAGGACGATTGCCAAGTCCGAAACCGCGCTCCTTGGGTGGAGATGTTGATGATGCCTCCGCTATTTTTTTCGACCATTTTTGGAAATACTGTTTGAGTTACACAATAGGCCCCCAATACATTGCGGAGGTTAAAGTCGCTTACGCGGCTTTCCCGAAAGTACGGGTGGAATGAGCGCTAAATGCGAAAAAGCACTGTTGACTTAAACCAAGGTTTAAGTCGTACGATAGTCATGTCGACAAGAAATACTGGATTTGGAGGCCTCCACTATGAAATACTATACCATTGGCGAAGCTGCAGCCATGTACAATATACCGGAATCCACCTTGCGCTTTTATGAAAAAAAAGGTCTTCTTCCGTTTGTCGAACGGGACGAGGCGGGCAGAAGATTATTTTCGGAACGTCAATTGGCGTTGCTGCAAATCATAACTTGCCTTAAGAACACCAACATGCCCATCAATCAGATTAAGCAGTACATGGACTGGGTTGTTGAAGGAAATTCAACCATAGAGAAACGGCTCGACATGCTGTTGAAGCATAAGCGAAACGTGCTGGATGAAATAGCATTAATGCAGGAATACCTGAAGGGGATAGAGGAGAAAATCGAACGTTATCAAAAACAACTTCGTGGAGGAGAAAACCTATGAAGCTTACAGGAAATACAATCTTGATTACTGGCGGCGGCTCCGGGATCGGGCTGGCCTTTGCAGAGAAATTCGTGCAAAACGGAAATACCGTCATCGTTATCGGCCGGCGGGAAAATGTTCTTGAACAAGCCCGGAAACAAGTCCCCGGCTTAATCACCCGGGTTTGCGACTTGGAGCAAGAAAGCGAGCGTCTGGCCTTGTTCGATTGGGTGACAGCAAACTATCCCGACGTGAACGTGCTGATTAATAATGCCGGGATTCAACTGCTATACAGAACAGCTGTACCAAGCCAACAAAGACTCTATTGAGTAATGGGGATGGAGCGTAAAAAGAAGAAGCTGATTCGTGATGAAGCGGCTTCTTTGCGTTCATTTTAATGCTCTTCTTTCCGCCCCTCAGACACAATCAACCCGACCACGCGGGCGGTCGCTTCTCGCAAAGAATCGATATCTTCCACACTGCCCGTACGCGGCAATCCGTATCGGACAGGAACCCGTCTCCAACCACAGAAAGACCACGAATTCCAGATGGATCTGAACTTGTCCAAACCTACTGAATCCGAAATAGAGACTCCAAATAGATCCTTTCAGGAGAAATATTCTGATGTGGCGACTGATTCTTTGAGCTGTTTCTCTTCAAAGCGACAACTCCCACGTCTCCCCCACCAGATCCGGACCAAAGTTGTGGTGTTTTTCTTCCTTTACAAGTTTGAAGCCGTGCTTCCGGTAAATATGCCGGGCCTCTTTAAGCACGTCGTTCGTCCAAAGAACCAGTTTCTTGTAGCCGCATCTCCGGGAGAAACGAATGCATTCTTCGACGAGGCGGTTGCCAAGTCCGAAACCGCGCGCCTTGGGTTCGACCAAAAGAAGCCGAAGTCTGGCAACGGTATCGCTGTCTTTCATGACAAAAACACAGCCGACATTCTCCCCGTTCATCTCGGCAATCCAACAGCGCTCCCTGGACGGATTATGGCGATGCATGTAATCGGATACAATCTGTGCGACCAATGCTTCAAAGCGCTCATTCCACCCGTATTCCCGTGCGTAAAGAACACCGTGACGATGGACGACCCAGCCCATGTCACCGGGTTCGGGAAAACGCAGGAAAAAGGGTTCGGAGAACTTGAAACCCTGGCCCCGGGTCAGCACGTCTTCGATCGTCTTCATGGCCTCCAGAAGGCGCTCTTGATCCCCTTCAGAGAGGCTGCCAAGCATTTCGGCCACTTCCTCTCGGGAACGGCGATCAAGCATCATGAATACCTGCCTTCCCTCGGAAGTCAGGGAAAGCAGCCTCTGCCGGGCATCGATTTCCGAACGGACTTTTTCGATCAGCCCTTTTTCCTCAAACCGGGACAAGATGCGGCTGAGATAACCCGGATCCAGCCCAGTTTCCCGGGACAGATCCGAAGCGGTCAAATGGTCGTGATGCGCAAGTTCAAACAGGATACGAACTTCGGTCAGGGAAAAGGGACTGTGCAACAATCCCTCGCGCAATACTCCGATATGCCGGGTAAAAAATCGGTTGAAATGCCGGACAGCACTGATTTTCGCCTCCAGATTTTTCATCTTTGTTTCGCCCCCTTTTCAATGCCATTATCAACTATATATTTGCTTTAGTCAAGTTTTTGTCCACAAAGCAGAATTGCAGCAGTCAGAAAATAATCCTTCTCAGCGATCCGGTTGAAACGGGAATTTATCGTTTACCGAAAAAAATAAAAACAGGAAGATGGCTTTACATACCATCTTCCAGCAACTGAAATCATTTCAAAAGCATTGTCCAATTTGTAATTGAAAAACCGAGACATGAGCCTCAGCTTCCATAAAAAAGCCCCACAGGACAACATCTCGAATACTCTTCTTAGACCTTAGTTCTCATTTTTAATATTAATCAGTTCCGCCTGAATGATATAGCGATCGGGTGCACTGCCTATGTAGTCGAAAGGATAACAGGTGGTAAGTGAAAGAACTGGACGGGAATAAGGTACAATCACTGTACGACTCCCCACGAGAAAACCGAATAGAGCAACCTGTAAAAAATATATATTTTAATTACCGTTTTATATGACTTTTTTATGAGCAAACCTTTACGAATTTGTGTACTGAAAATTTAGTCATTTACTTGAACGATGAATCGATGTTATAGATTTCAAACCTTATTTCATTTATAAATTTAATATCACATAAATAAATTACATAGCAGGGGGTTTTTTAAGTGAGAAAATGGACGAAAGTAATACCAGCCTTGGCAGTTACAGCTGCATTGGCTTTTCCGATGACCACCTTTGCGCATTCCGGTAATCAACCTGAAGTAGATGCCAAATACCACCTGTTACCGAAGGTGGAAGTAACCGATTCCACCATTGATATTTGGACAAGCATTTTTGGTGCGAGCACCGTTGACAGCGGGGAATGGCAAATCATTCCGGTCGGTCCGAACAAAGCTGGTAAACCCGCCCATCTCAATCAATCGACCAAAGCCCAATTCCACGCGCATTTTGAAGGATTAAAACCCAGTGTGGAATACTGTTTCAACATTCACTTTACCGGAAAGCTGGATGGAGATAAAGTAAATACCGCCCTGATGTTGAAAGGCAAAAAAGGAAATCTCTTCTGTGTGAAAACGGATGATGGAAAACCTGGCCATGACAATCCCGGTGACCACAACGGCGGAGGAACCAATCCCGGGGATGATAACGGCGGTGGCACTGCACCGGGAGATAACGGAAACAATGGCGGAAATAACGGTGGAACCACCCAGCCTGGCAATGGCGGAAACAACGGGGGAAATAACGGCGGAACCACCCAACCAAGTAACGACGGAAACAACGGAGGAAATAACGGTGGAAACAGCGGCAACACCGGAAATCAACCCTCGAACGGTCAAGGGGGAAAACTGCCAAAAACAGCCACTTCCTATGCCAATAACATCGGACTTGGGGCAACACTCTTGGCAGCCGGATTGGGTATGCTGATTCATCGTCGCCGTCAAACCGTTTAATTGATAAAAAAAGCGTCCTTTGACGGGACGCTTTTTTAATGAATTGCATTCGTTCGTGTGCAACTGACCGTTAACAACCCCGCACTGCAACGCCCTTCCAAGACAAAATAAAAAAGCCACCCAGTAAACCTGAGTGGCTTGATCGCCTGGCAACGACCTACTCTCCCAGGGGTGAACCCCAAGTACCATCGGCGCTGGAGGGCTTAACTTCCGTGTTCGGGATGGGAACGGGTGGATCCCCT
>NZ_JAECVY010000017.1:0-36930 GCF_016055075.1 Thermoactinomyces sp. CICC 10522
CTCAGCAGTCCATTTTCGCCGCCCCATAAAAAACGACCCCTTTCTTGCTTCCTTCCATTATACTTTATCTTTCGTCTGGAAGCGTATGGGGTCATTATAAAACTTGGTCTTCCCAATAACGGTTAACTGCAAATAGATAAGCTGCCCCTACAGAAAGAAATATCCCTGCCAAATTAAATTTTGTTTGTGTCTGCAATAAATAACGCCGGGAATCCGTTTGTTCATTTGCAATAGCTAAAGATTTGATTAAAAGCAGGTTAAATAAAAAGCAAAAAAAAGAAACTGCTGAATCTTCATATTTTATTTGCCACCAGGCAGTGATTATCAAGAGCAGCAGCAATTCAGCCATAAAGAATTGTTTGCCGCTGAAATATTTACCGAAAACAATTGATCCCCATACTAAAATGAAAGAGCTGATTAAAAACCTGACGGTAAAGTCGCCGCTTTGATTTAATATTGCTGTCAGTGCGATAAATTGGATCGAAACGGCTGATACTTGGCTTGCGTAACAAAAGAAAAGGAACCTGTATTTTGGAAGCAAAACTTATTCACCTCCATGGTTTGTCAGCTCTTCAAACATGTAAATGGGTATTTCCTTTTCCATTTGAATATCCTTTCTTGAGAGTGGGGGAAAGGCAATGACGGATACATGTGAACCACGCTTGATGATACTCCCGATCCTTTCGGTTATTTCCTTATTCCAAAAAGATGTCAGGATAATCAAATGGTTTGTTTTACTAATATTATCATCATTATATTTTTTTAAGACCGAACTAAACGGGCAGGAAGGGAATGATTTAATTTTTCCCAACAAAGAAAGCAAAAAATCTAAGTGGTCATATGAACAGTTTGGTTCTATTTTCAATACTCCTGGCCCGCTCCACGCCGCGTTGGAAAATAAGCCGTAAGGAAACCCCGATTCTTGCGCTTTAAGGAAAATCGCAGCCGCAACCCGGCATTGCTGGTCAACAATCTCCTTTTTGATGCCCAACCGGAAGTAATCATGAGATTGGAGATTTAACATGACATGAATAGATGTTTGCGAAGTGGTATCATACTCCTTGACCATCAATTTTCCGGTTTTTGCTGTGGCTTTCCAGTCAATTTGTTTATACGGATCATTTGCTGTATACTCACGCACACCTGAAATTCTGGTTTCATCTCCATGGTACCAACGATATAATATGTATTCTCCCGATAACTCAGTTAAGGAGAAGGATGCAAATTCTTCTTCCATTGGTTGGGGACGTACCAACAGACGGGTATCCGTCGGTAAGTCAATATGTACCTCATTTAATCCTATACCATCATACAAAACGCATCGAACCGGCTCAAAAAAATAATAGCCTCGTTTCAAACAGCGGATCCGATAACGTTTTCGCACCCGTTGTTTGGGAAGTAAATAGGTTCGTATGCTTAACTTTTGTTTCGCTTGCTGATCATAAATCCATCGAAGGCCTTCAGGCAGCAACTGATTAATATGAATCAAAGGAATGGGAAAATATGATTTATTTTCAATTCTGATCCAAAACTCAATTTGATCATCTTCTTGGACAGGTTTGTGTGGTAATTCATAGATAATCTCTGCATTCTTTTGAATATTCCTCTCCCAAAGGCGGCTATAAAACCAAATCATACAAACCAATATGGCCATCCAAAAAAGCAGCATCATGATCGATCCCCTGTCAGTTTTGCATCATCCTCCACAGGCGCAGGAATGTTCCGTAAGATTTCATCAAGAACATCCGATTCGCTTCTTTTTTTCATTCGGCTGGATGACTTCACTTTGATACGGTGAGATAACACTTTGGATACAGGCGCTTTGACGTCATCGGGAATAACAAAATCCCGACCGTGAATCGCCGCAAAAGCTTTGGAAGCTTTGGTCAGGAAAATTAATCCCCTTGGTGATGCACCTAAAGAAATTTCCTCATGTTCACGAGTCGAACGAATGATTTGGATAATATAAGTTTCAAGATCCTCCGTGATGGTTACTTGATTAATTGTGTTTTGTGCAAGAATGATATCTTGCGGGCTGACGACAGGTTTAATTTGTTCGATCGGGACAAACTGAGTAAATCTTCGAAGAATAAAACGTTCATCTGCTTCCGAAGGATAGCCGAGTGATAATCTCATCAGAAAACGGTCCAATTGAGCTTCAGGAAGTGGGAACGTCCCTTGAAATTCGATCGGATTTTGTGTTGCGATGACAAAAAAAGGCTTTTCTAACGGGTGAGTTGTTCCCTCTATGGTAACCTGTCCTTCTGCCATCGCTTCAAGCAAGGCCGATTGTGTTCTCGGAATTGCTCGATTTATTTCATCAACAAGTAAGAATCGGGTAAACAAGGGACCTTTACGAAACGTAAAATCTCCGGATTTTTGATTGTATACAGTTGTGCCCAGGATATCAGAGGGCAGAAGATCGGGGGTACATTGAATTCTTTTGAAAGAGCATCCGATGCTTGAGGCAATTGCCTTACATAATACCGTTTTTCCTACTCCGGGAAGATCCTCAAGCAGTACATGTCCGGAACAAAGCAATCCTGTCAATACAAATTTTAAAGTCTCATCTAAACCTATTACAACCTTATGGACTTCATTATTAATTTTTTCAGCTAATTCCCTGATGGATTTCATTTTGATTACTCCCAAAAAATATAATATTATGAATTATGGTCAGAGTATTATATCATAAAAGTGAGAATAATAAAATAACAAGGGAAACCACTCTCTAACATAAGTTCCCCTCCGAAGCGAATTTGACGTTTCTCGTTTCGAAGGGGATTTATGCGACGGGAGTGGATTATTTTTTTCGGCGATCCCGAGTCAATCATAAGCTGAGGGGATCAACTGTTTCAATTTCTTCATGATGCGGTAAACGCGTTTGTGATTGGAAAAGCAGAAAGTCCCCAAGTAGCCTGACCTACCTAATCCCCCATATATTAACGACTTTTTTTGTTAGTGTTACAATATTGAAAACTGGATCGAGAAAGGTGACACCATGAAACAATCGTTTGTTCCAAGTAACGCATTTATTGATCCATATGGTCGAAATATGCCAGAAGCTAAACATCTGATGGAAGCTGTTATGAGTTTGGTACTTTCAAACTTATCTTCGGCATCTCAACGATTGCCGATGTCACAATCATTGAAACCATCTTATGCATATTTTCCCGAAGAAGGGCTTTCAACAGAAGAAATCCTTCAACAATTAAAAGGAATTTTAGAGAGTTCAATGAATCCTGCTCATCCTCATTACATTGGACATATGGATTCGATCCCAACGCTCATGTCTTGTTTAGGTGAGTTTATTAGTGCATCGTTGAATAACAATATGTTAAGCCTTGAGATGTCACCTGTGTTCTCGCATATAGAAGTTGAAGTCATACAGACGATTTCTCAATTTTTTGGTTACAATGAGAAAGCAGGAGGAGTCATGTTGAGCGGAGGAAGTCTTGCAAACCTTCAAGCCCTTGCGGTGGCTCGAAATCATGCTTTTCCTGTTTTACAAAATGGTTTATCCGGTATTGATGGGCAACCTGTGGTGTTCGCCTCCGAGGTGGCTCATACATCTTTGCAAAAAGCTGCTATGCTTCTCGGATTAGGGACTTCTTCTGTGATTCCTGTCAAAACAAATGCAAATTCACAGATGGACACTGCTGATTTGGAGGTCAAGATTAAGCAAGCCCGCAATCAAGGGAAGAAACCTTTTGCCATCGTTGCTACGGCGGGAACAACCGTAACGGGAAACATTGATCCAATCCCTGCCATTGCAGAAATCGCACAACAATACAGGCTATGGCTTCATGTGGATGCCGCATATGGGGGAGCGTTGGTATTCTCCAAAAAACATCGTGATCGCCTTACAGGAATTGATAAAGCTGACTCCATTACGTTTAATCCCCAGAAATGGATGTATATCGCAAAGACGTGTGCAATGGTTATATTTAAAGATCGAACCATTTTAGAGAAAGAATTTCGTATCCCGGCTCCGTATATGAATGATACCGAATTTACAAATCTCGGAGAAATTAGCGTTCAAGGAACTCGTCATGCAGACATATTGAAGTTGTGGCTATCCTTGCAACATATTGGGATGAAAGGCTATGAGCAACTTCTTGATGAGAGTTATGTCTTAATGGAAACCTTTATTGAGCAAATCAAGCAACGCCCGTACCTTGAACTGGCAAGCGAGCCTGACACAAACATTTGTTGTTTCCGAGGAAGACCTGAGTATATTCCACCGGATCAATGGAATTTAGAACTTCAACAAACGCTCCTGCGTGATTGACAAACCTTCTTCTCTTTACCAACCTATCGGGGAAATCGTTGGTTAAGGGCGGTTCTTCTCAATCCATTTACTTCTGTAGAAATGATCCATCAAGTGTTTGACAGAATGGATCAATTTTATAAACACAGAAGAGGCGATTCGTAAGAGTCGTCTTTTCATATGGTCTTGAGACGAATGTATTTAAGTGTCCGAAACAACGTCATGCTGCTGGTACCAAGAGTTCTGAAGCCCGGCATGTGTTCACAGATAAAAGGATGGCCAGTATATCCCAAGCTGGTAAGAATCTTGCCAATCGACCAGCAGTCTGTAAGCAGGGCTGTGATTAACGCAATTTGATTCAGCGACCGTTGTTTTTTCATTACTCATCTTGCCTAAATTGAAATCGCTTAATATGATATTTTTGGGAGGGATTACAATGGAGGAAAGAGCAGAGAAGATCAGAAGGCTGGCCGATATCGAGGAACATAAATTGAGAAAGGTGATAGCAACAGACCCGCATCCGGTCTATACTGACATGGATGATTACTGTGATGTCTGCTGTCTCCGCTTAAATCGAATACATATTCGGATTGTTGAAGACGTACAAAACATGGACGACAACGGGATCAGGGCGTGTTTAGATTGTATTAAAAAGCATGATCTTAAAGTACTGGATAACAAAAAAGCGCTTGAGTATGAAGCCATGACAGAAGCAAAACTCAGGATCAAAAAAGGTACGCAAATTAATTTCTGAAAAGGGGAGGAATTTTAAAAATAATGTCTAAAAGAGATGTCAAGATAGGAGGTGAAAATGATGAAACGTTTTCTCATCGGAGAACCTCCGGCTGGAAAAACCGGAGGAGAACCGCCGCAATGCTAATCTCTCTTCTCAGCTATATTTCTGCTATTGGAGGGCCCCTGAGTAAGGGGCCTCTTTTTTATATATGTGCTGCTCAGCAAATTATTCACTCAGTGAAATTACTGCCGAACCGTCAGTATCGGCCCAACCGAATCCACTTTGGGCGTGAAAGGTGTAGTTCTTCGCATCGCCGCGAATGTCGTAAACCAGCGTAATCTGTTTTTCACCTGTCGGAGGAAATTCATTCAAAAAGCTGCTTTCGTCGCTGCTGTCCATTACATATAAAATCGCATCTGTGTCCGGCTCAAATGAGCGATTCTGTTTGTCTTTCAGTACAGTCATACTGGAATCAATGACTCTTGACTCTTTGTCATTATTCTTTACTGATACTTTCAGGATAGCGAAGTTGCCGGCGCTCGGCTTCTTTGATCCCATTATGTTTTTAAGCTGGTCTTTTTCCTCAACGGAATCTACCCGATATTCCAGCTTGCCAGCTTTGACCCACTGACCGATTTTCGCTACTTTGGGTTGTTCCGGCTTTTTAGCCGGGGCAGGTGATGACACCGGCGGTTTGTCGGCTACCGGTTGATTGTTAGACGTATCTCCACCTCCGAAAGCGAAGCCGAAAATGACGAAGAGGACAAAAACACCGAATCCCCACCAAGCCCATTTTCTTTGAACGCTTTTGAAGTGATCAACACTTTTCCATGATTTCGCTTTCCAAGCCCATTCACTTCCTTTAGCGCCTAATATGATATTCATGATAAAACCGAATATTGGGACAAATGCGAGCAAACCAATCCAGACTCTGTTGCCGATCGCCCATATCGGCCCGAGAAAAAAGCCCCCCAGTTCCATTTTTTTACTCCGGATACATCAGAATGGTTTGTAATGTTTTGATCCATGTCCAATTCCTCCTGATTTGTTTCCAAAAGTCATAATGGATTCTTCGATCTGTGCTTTTTTGTCTTCGATGTGGTAGTAAAGCAGAAAGGCATCTATAATGCTTTGAATAGCATCTCCGACATAAAAGCGATGAGCGCCGAATATGCCCAAGAAGAACCAGAGCAGATAAGCTGTAGATTTTTTCTTTTTTGCTCCAACTCAGAGTTAACAAACCATGGCTGTTATTTTATGTCATCAAATCGTCTGTAAACAGATTGCTCACCTTTTCACCTCCTTTGTTTTGTCAGGCCCGTTGATCCGCATCAACGGGCCTTATTCTCGATAAAATCCCAATCCCGGAATAGCTGGTCTTTCACCCGTTCAAAAATTTGTTGATCAATATCTTCTTTGTTGGTTGTCCATGCGCTTTTAGCTCTATAATCTCCGAATTCAACGAATGCTCTTTTTGGCTCCCCTTATTTTAATTCGCAATCGGTTTCCGTTTTTTGTCATTTTGCGGCTCATTTTTTGTCAATTAACTACAGGACTTTGGCAGACTGGTGTCGGGTTGTCCCGGCCAGTTCGGCCAGGTTTCTCTGGCTGGGCCATTCTTTATGTTGGTTGAAAAATTTTTCGGCCGCTTTTTTGATATAGTCGGGCGATATCTTCTTTTTGGCTAAAAATAGTAAAGCTGCCCCCAAAAAGGGCAGCTTTACTATTCCAGTCGATTTCGTCCCCTCTATCATGACTGTTGTGATGCTATTTTGCCTCAGGTCCATTGTGATATCGGGAGAGGTTTCCTCATTGGTTGGCCAAGATCGTTCCGAGCCGTTTTTCGATGTCACGTGCCCTGCCTCCGTACTGCTTCATCTACCGTATTTTAAAAGATACCATTTTGCGATATTTGATTGGACTGACACCGAATTTTTTTCTGAATATCCGTTCAAAGGAAGAGAGACTGTTGAAACCAGTCTCAAAGGCGATGGAGGTGACGGATTTTTCGGAGTGGCGCAACAGTTGCGATGCAAGGTGCAATCTTTGATCCTGAAGATATTGGCCTGGTGTGGTACCAATATATTTTTGGAATAAGCGAATCAAGTGAAATTTACTGAGACTGGTGATCTTGCACAGGTCGTCCAAGGTGATTGGAGAGGACAGATTGGAATGGAGATACTCGATCCCCTTTCGCAATGATGGATGTGCAACCGGAGGCGGAGATGACGGGAACCAGCAGTTGGAGTGAGTTCCTTTGTGGACGGACAACAAAAATGACGCCAAGTTCCATTCAAATTCATCCAATTCTATGCCGCTAAGCGGATGATGAAGACTTCTTGACAACGCTTGTTCCGCCTGTTGAACCAAAATCTTTGTGTAGCTGTCTTCACTCCACGGAAAGAAACAAACTTCGGTTTCGGAGACGTTCAGACGGTCGGCAACGACTTTTTCAAGAAAGTCTTGTCGAATCGTAATCAATAAAATCCGTGCCCCGCCTTCGTCTGCCGAGTGCTTGTGCCGTTGACCTGGAGACAAAAGCATACGACTTTCCGAAGACGTCAAATGCAGGGTGGTTTGTTCATGTTGCATGATGCTTTTTCCCGCAAGTGGAATACTGATCTGGTACACATCCTCATGACTGTGATATTCATCGGACTGTTTTCCTCTGAGAGTGAAGATTGTAAACTTACAGTTTTTTAGTCTTAGTTGTAGTGACATGTTCTCCTGTCCTCCGATTCAAGCTTGGAAGGAACGAGGGAAATTACTTCTATAGAAACATTATATTTTTATTCATACCTTCCCGGCAATAATTGCTACTTGAAGAGCAACAAATGCCGAGCCTCTTTCGACGGTTTCTTTAGATAATGAAATAAACAAGAAAGAATAATCGTTTACAAATGGTGAGGAGGATGATTTATGACATACAAACGGCGTTGTTTTATGGTAATGGCATATGCCCCGAAAGGGATGAAAACGAGGAAGGCCAATCATCTGTTCAATCGGTACATTGCTGACCGGGAGCGGGGTCACTGTGTCTTTCACGATCACTTCCTCGATCAATCTGGCGGGGTCGCATTTTTTGAGGTAAACAGTAAAGAACAAGAGGACCGGATGCGTAAGGCTTCCGATCTTCCGGGTTGGACGGTTCGGATCCATCCGCTGATCCATTCCCAGTCGTCGGCGGGTTTTGTGGCACAGTTGGATTATACTAGTGGAAACTATTTCAATATTCCTTTGTCTTCTCTAATGGAACGAATTCACAGTGCAAATGAAGAGAATCGAAGTCCCTACCAAGCATGAGTGCCTGATTCATATAGGAGCAAACCACTCTCTAACATAAGTCCCCTCCGAAGCAAATTGACTTTTTCGTTTCGATTCGAAGGGGATTTATTCGACGGGAGTGGATCAATTATAAGCCGTCAGTAAGAGTGACTAATTGTCTATCTTTTCTTGCACGGGGAAAGAAGTCATCGAACGGCAACTTGTTGTTCAGCTTGTTGATTCTGAACTTCTTGCGGTAACATGAAGCTAAGAACTGCTGCTCCTCCCAACATAATGGTCGCAGTCAGGAACGAAAGAGCGTAGCCTCCTGTTAAATCGTATAACCATCCTGGAATGAAAGCACCCAACGCGGAGCCCGCCTGATGGCCAAAAGAGAGCCATCCCAATACCAATCCCACATTTGACTGAAAATATCTGGTTGCGAATAGCGTGGTGGGAGCCACGGTGGAGAAGTCCACCAACCCGAAAAGGATGGAAAAAAACCAGAGTAAATACGGTTGATGGATGTAAATAAGGAAGAAAACCGTGATTGCCCGAACAGCATACAAGGTAACTAACATCCACCGATTGCTCCAACGGTCGGCGAAGTGTCCCGAGGCCAAGGTTCCCTCCACATTGAACAAAGCCAACAGACTGACAGCTGTTCCTGTCGCTGCGGGGGAAAAGCCATGGTCATGGGCGAAAGGAACGAGATGCGTATCCATTTAACCTGTAGTGGTAAATCTGCAAACGAAGTAGGGAAGGATCAGACACCAAAAACCCCGATGCCTCCAGAAAGAGAAATTGGAACCTTGTCTCTTTGCTTTTTTTGTAGCAATGTCTGATTGGTTATCTGGTGATCCTCCATAGGGTTGAAGCCCCATGTCCGAAGGCCGGTTTTTCAGAAACAGCAAAAGAAGAGGGAACGCTAAAACAACAAGAATTCCTCCCAAGGTGAGGGACGCAGCTTCCCATCCTTTCTCCCGAATGACCCCCAGAGCCAGGGGCACCATGAAAAACTGGCCGGCTCTAAACCCCGAAGTGATAATGCCTAAGGCCAATCCCCTCTTTTTATTGAACCAATTTGTTACCGCAATCGATGCAGCAACACTCGATGCGCCTCCAAATCCAATAGAAGCGAGGATGCCAAACCAGAGCCACAATTCAAAAGGAGTGGAGGCAGTCACTGTTAAAAGAATACCTATACCGGTAATTAAAGCGCTATAAGCAAGAATTCGACGAACTCCCCATCGATCGATTAATTTTCCTATCAAGGGCTGAGTCAACCCATAAATAACGAAACTTAACGTTCCGGTAAATGAAAGCATCCCTCTCCCTGTGGAAAAGGACTGTTCCCATGGTACAATGAATGAACCGAACGATAACCGGGCTCCCTGTACGGTTAAAAGGGAAAAAAGGAGAAGAACAGGATCCACCATCCATAATGTATTTTTCGCATCTTGATCTCCTTTCCAAGTTTCTTTCTGACATAATAAACCGGCTGATTTCTGAGTTAAATATAAAATCAAACGATTTAAAAGAGAAATGCTTATGATTTTTACGTGTTTATCATTATGTAACTAAAAATCGTAAGGATTGTGCGAGATCTGCGCTAAAGTAAACTGCTTTTGCAGGATTTGATCAATCGAGGGAACTTGCCATGAAAAAGACCTCGTCTTTCAGGGCTTGGTACCATTATGTTCATTAATATTTTTGCAGGAATGGATGTGAATTTGATGGATGAAATCGATATAAAGATTTTGGAGCGTTTACAGCAGAATGGGCGAATCTCGTTCAGTCAACTCGCAAGAGAGTTACACTTGAGTTCTCCGAGAATAGCGGAACGCAAGCTGCTCATTATCATTCAGGCAGGAGAGTTAAAGGTGCCTTGCGGTGAGTTTGAAAAAAAGATTAAGGAGGAGCCTGCGATCCTGGAGTGCCATCGAGTGACAGGTTCCGATAGTTATTTCATGAAGGTAGCAGTACCATCCATGAAAGAATTGGAACAACTGGTCGACAAGTTTACCCCCATTAGCCGTGTCTGTACGTCTGTGGTACTTTCTTCCCCGGTTACCGGCCGGATCATTTTGCCGCCAGAAGACGTCGAAAATGGTTAGACTTTCTGATTTGCAAGGCAGATAACAACAAATTGCCAGTTATTTTGGAAGAAGGGATTGCAAGATGTATCAAGAAAGTTGCTTGTTATTTTTCACAGGCTTGTTCGCTTCGTTTTTAGGGACTCTGGCCGGCGGAGGAGGACTTATTACAATCCCTGCAATGATGATTTTTGGCCTTCCGGTTCAGATCGGAGTAGCCACAAATAAGTTTTCTTCTGGAATTGCATCTTTGTCCAGTGTTGTTACCCTCATAAGGCACAAGGAGATTACATGGAAACAAATCTGGCGATATCTGTTTGTAGCAATGATCGGGGGAATGATCGGTGCAGCCATTACTTCACACTTAAATGAACATACGATGAACGTGACGGCAATTTTTCTTCTCATTTTCGCCCTGCTTATTTCTATGAAAAAATGGGATTGGGGAAACAAAAAAACAGTTTCTTGGGCGAAGAAGCTGGATCTTTTGTGGACATGCCTTATTGCTGCGTATGACGGAGGGTTTGGACCAGGTTCATCTACCTTTGGAATCCTTCACTATGTGAATTTGACCAGAGCTTATATCCGAGCTGTCCAATTAACACGAGTCCTTATTTTGGGAAGTTGTTTGGGAGCCTTTATGATTTTCTATCATACCGGATATTTTCAATGGAAATATGCCATACCATTAGCATTGGGGTCTGTTATCGGAACAGAATTGGCTTTGAAAGTTTTACCAAGGATTCCGGGGGAATGGGCCCGGAAACTGATCAATATCATTATTTTTTTGCTGATTATGGAAGTCGGGTTTAAATTAATATGATCGGCATTACCAACCCGTTCATCGTACGGGTTGTTTCTATATTATATTTTGATTGCCATTATGACCGTTATTCAGCCTTGTGTTTATATTCTGAATTATCCATGACTGATGCTCAGGAGGAAGCATGAACACGTGATTCCTGAGTTACCTGTATAAATTTGAAATGACTTGAGAAACCATCCACGATGCGCGCTGGCGTTCCCGTGACCGCCACGTTGGGAGGAGAGCAGGACTTTTGTCTTTACATAATGTAAAAAACATATTACACTAACCATCAAGCAGATAGAGTGGTGATCAATCATGACGTTAAACAAAAAAGGGAAACTCCGGAACAGGATCATGGTGTTGCGAACAGAAAAGGGTTGGACACAAAAAGAGTTAGCGGAAAAAGTAGGGGTTACCAGACAGACGATTATTTCGTTGGAAAGGAACAAATATTCGCCATCTTTGGTGTTGGCTTTTGAGTTGGCGCGCGTTTTCGGAAGAGATATCAATGATGTGTTTCAATATAGCATATTTGAAGAGGAATCGGATGATATTTGAATTATCTAAATATAATGAATGTGAATATTACTTTCACCTGGACGGGGGATTGATGTCTGTTCATCTTGGGTGACGCGGTGGGAGAAGTGATTTTACAGACTGTTGTTAATCAAGTAAACATGAAAGTAAGACGAGCAGAGGTTTATGGCTTTTCGGTACCGAATGGTGCAGGTAAAACAACCACTATTGGTATGTTATATAAGTGCCTAAAAGTCTAATAAAAAAAACAGGCCATCGTGACCCTTAATCAGAATAAAGTTAGCGATAATTTCCGATAAAAGAGTTGTTTCACATGGCTCTTTACAAGATTACCATAGATTTTGAGATTTGCCTCGTCTATGGATAAAAGATTCAAAAGGGAATGTAGTGGCTAAATGGTTCGAGTTTTGTGATCTTAATGATCCGATTTTTGTTTGATGAAATAGTAAAGACCGTCCATCAGTGATAGCAAAAGCCAACCGATATTCACAAGTAGAAACGGGTTTAACAATACATCGGCGATAGAAGGATTCTTCTCCATGATTTTGGTCATGCCCATCGCGGGTAAGGACCATGGATAAAAATATCCAATCCAATAAGCTTTTTTGGAGCCAACGATAAGGAAGACAGGGAGCGCCAACAAAACACTGAAGACGACAGATTTGGTGTAGTTGCCCCAATGGGCAGAAATAGCTAATTGTAAAGCAATCAATGGCAAAGCACCAAACCAACCCAAGATGATACTCTCTATCATAATGAGCCAAGGAAAAGCGCTGTCAAAATTGCTCACCCATCCGGCGATCGCAAATTCAAGGAAAGCGATCACTTGGGTAAGCCCTAACAAGATCGTTAGCCAGAGGAATTTAGACAAATAAAATTGCTTCCACGATATTGGATATGTTAAGATTTTGGACCAGTTATTCCCTTCGTGTTCTACTTTGCATACATTGGCAGCGAGTAAACCGGACAGGACAGGGAAAAAGATGGTCGGATAAAAGAAACTGGTCATCCCCCATGCCGTAAGCGAGTCATTGGTGCTTAGATAATGGTTGGTTTCGGTCATAATTTTCACATAGATCAATACACCATATGTGATTGGCAGCAAAGGCAGCAGCAAAATGAGCCACCATATATTGGTTTTTCTTGTTTTTAACCATTCAATTTTTAAAAGGGTCACCAAACAGAAGTCCTCCTTTAACCGTTAGTTGAATTCCTTTTGGTAAAAATGTACCACCCCGATGGCCAACCATATCGCTCCAAACAGAACCGAAAGCAGTAAACTGCTCCCATCCAATGCAGACGTTGTTTTTTCCATGAATAATGCCTGATAAGAAGTTGGTTCAGCGGGTAAAAAAGTGGACCAAAATCCCCACGGAGTCCACCATCCCCAGTTTTTAAAAACGGGCGCTAAAATGATAGCAGCGATGCCGATTGCAATAGGTGTCGTCTGGTTTCGACTGACCATCGATATCCACAATTGAAAAGATATATATGGTATTGCAAGCATGAAAGGAGAATAAACACGGAAAATAAGTTGATTTATGGTAACAAGGTGTTCGATATCCCAAAATAGACAGATGAAGTAAACGCCCAGCACGAACAAGATCCCCATTACCAAAGTGAAGATCAGAGCCCAAAAAAATTTAGCCAGATACACTTTCCATTTCGCTAAAGGCATGACAAATATTTGTTTCCATGTGTTTGATAATTGTTCCATGCTTACCAAATAAGAAGTGAAGATCGGAACGGTGAAGGCGATTACCTGCCAGAGAAAACGGCTAACCAGTGTGAAAATCAATCCCCATCCTTGCTCTGGGGTATGATTTGTTTGCAAGTAAAATCGAAGCGCCAATCCTAAAAGGGTACAAAAGGCAAAGGGGACAATACCGATAAGCCATACCATCCAACTGCGTCGGAATTTAATGAATTCGACACCGATCATCGAACTCATGATGAAATCTCTCCATCTTGTACCATTTTCAAAAATATTTGCTCGAGAGAAGTATCTTCTTCCTGAATTTGATAAATCGTAAAGTGATTCTTTGCATCTGAGCAACAGTTTCTTGTGAAGGTGAGTCAACATAAATAAACAGGTGATCTCGAGAGATGGAGTAATGGTTTTGTCGAAGTAATGACTCGGCTTCTTCTGGACGGTCTGTCTTGATAATGAGGCGCTGTTTATTTTTATTTTTGAGTTCAGTATTCGACCCTTGAAACAGCTGATGACCATGGTGGATAATGCCCACGCTGGTCGCCATTTGTTCCACTTCACTCAATAAGTGGCTAGATACCAAAATGGTGACCTTAAATTTTTGGGGAAGCTCTTTGATTAAGTTCCGAATCTCATGGATTCCTTCTGGATCTAAGCCGTTGGTTGGCTCATCTAATATCAAAAATTCGGGCTGATTTAAAAGAGCGGTAGCAATCCCCAAACGTTGCTTCATCCCCAGCGAATATTTGTTTACTTTTTTGTGTTTGTCCTTTTCCAAACGAACCATTTTTAGCACTTCGTTGATTCGAGACTGAGAAACATTGAGCATTCTGCGTGCAATATCGATGTTTTCGTATCCAGTAAGATGTCCGTAATAACTTGGTTTCTCCACTAAACATCCGATTCGCCTTAAATTGAAATCCGGTCTTTGTGAAACTCTCTCCCGAATATTCTAACTGTTCCTTTCGTAGGACGAGTGAGTCCATGTGACTCCTCCTCAATGAAATGAAGGATGGTAAAGCGGTGAGTCCTTCTTGGAACGACTCAATATTTTTTCCGCAACCAAAGGAGTGAAAGGTTGCCTATCAATAATGAACCCATGAGAGAGAGCGTAATGACATTTTTGTATATTGTAATTGAAAAATTCAAATAAGAATCCAAGACAATAATGGCTGTGAGGGCTGCCGCAAGGATGGTTAACGTTATTCTGTAAGATTCGTTGAAAATCAGCAGACCACGTTCATCTTTCCCCTCATTACGATATATGATCATTTTTAAAATAAACGCAATCACAAAGATGATAGGCACCACTTTGGTGAGTAAATCCATCTGTACCATCTCCTTTTATACATATTAACGAAAATTAAAATTTAACTGCAGCTTCGTGTTCAATCCCAATAGCAATATATTTTTTACATTTTAACAACCACTTTTGTATAGTGATAATTTTCTCATTTTTAGGAAAACCAGACTCTGCGCTGATTGGAACGCCGAGAAGTCCCTTTTGTCGGGTCGGCTCTTTTTTTTGCAAAAAACAGGGGTCTAAAAGCCTTTTGTGAGCAAAGGAAAAATCTTCCGACGGCAGCATGATGACCACTTTCAAACAAGAACGACTGAAACACCGGTAACCGAATCATCCCCCGTTTCGTCCATCCGGTCGCACCCGCCTGCTTTCCTCGATTCCGATCAGCCAGCCAAACCCGCCTTTTCTTAGCCCGGTCAACCGGACATCATGATAATGATAGTGGATCACTTTCAGCCAATCATGTGATCGCTTGCCCACTTAATAGATGGAATCTGTCTTCTCCATAACGATTCCTTCGAGTCCCTGCTCACTGATCAGGTCAAAGACGCCTTTCCTTGCTCTCCAGGTAACCACCGCACCAGGGCAAGATGGTCTTGATCACTGATATGTTCCTCTAACAATGCTTTTCGCTCCATGAGTGGCAGCCGCGTCAAGTCCTCTCCCTTTAACCACAGAAGATCGAACACACAGTATTCTACTGGGTACGAATCGACATCGAATCCGTCTTTCGTGGATTCGTCTTGAACTGTTTCATGACTGCTTCAAAGTCCGAATGGCCCTTTTCATCGGTAATAATCAACTCACCGTTGAGTATGGTATCTGTCGGAAGATGAAGCCTGGACAATTCGGAAAATCGATTAAAGCAAGGGGTTCCATGTCGGGTCCAGCACTGAAGTTGGCCATCGGCGTTGGACAGAATCAAACGAATTCCATCCAATTTCAATTCACAAATATGGGAATCATCGCTCATGGCGTTGTTTTCTTTGTGTAATAGCATTGGTTTGATCATTGTAAGCCATCAATATCTAACAGCGCGTACCAAATCCCGTTTTTGAATAGATTCGGCAATTTCCGAGTAAGATGCGTTTATTCGTACGAAATTTCGTACAATGCGTTCCGCACTGACAATTGAAACGGAGTACCGTATAAATCAACTGGCATCGTAAAGGTCATGCGCTGACTCCGGAAATACTCTGCCAATTCGACCGCATAAGGTTGTAATTTTTCATCATCTTGCATCAAAACGCTGTTCGGAAAAGGGAGCATCGACCGATTTTGCTGGTTTCGTAAGGAAATCAGAGTGTTGTTGGTGCAGTAGCTCAGGATGAATATCAGGCGTGTCATCCCTGAGTTTTCTGTATAAACACGAAATGACTTGAGTTGCTTCGCATGCAATCTCAAGTCATTTCGTATCAGCTATTTATGGGATCGGGACAATTAAACGACGACAAACTTTAATCCGATTCAATCCAGAAATGCTCCTCGCAATGCCTCCAGGCCATCCTTATAGATCCCATGGAATAGATTTATGGCCTCTTCGTCACTAACCCCTACAGGTGTGAAGCTGCCAGACCACTCTACCAGCGAGGTTTTGCTGTCAGGAAGCTCACGAACGCGGATCGTGGATTCATAATCAGTGACTGGAAATGGTGCTTCCATAATCGAGTAGGTGTAATAGCGCTCCTTGTCGTTAAACGCAACCAGACGCTCCACAATCACATCGCCATCGGGATTAACCAGCCGACGTACGCGTCCGCCTTGGCTTAGTTCGCTTTTCGGTATATAAGGTAGCCAGTCTGGCAATGAGTTAAAACCTCCGATCAATTGCCATACTTGGTCAGGCGAAGCTGGAATTTCAATCGTTGCAGTTGTGTGTGCCATATTGATTACTCCTTTTTGAAATCGATTGGCAGTGGTGCGTCATGCGCCACCAGTTTCTGTTCACGCATTTCATGCCAAAATGCGTCTGGAATAATTTCGTTCAATGCAGCTTTGTCTTCTGCGATCCGCTCAGGACGGCTAGCACCGGGGATGACGGCAGCAACTGCCGGATTGGCCAGCACAAATTGCAGGGCGGCAGCCTTGACGCTGATTTGGTGGCGCTGTGCAATGCTTTTGATTCGCTCAACTTTCGAAATGATTTCCGGCGATGCCTTCTGATACTCGAAGTGGGCACCTCCAGCCAGGACGCCTGAGCTGTATGGGCCACCGATAATAATGTCGACATTGTTTTTTGCGGCGGCGGGCATCAATCGTTGCAGTGCGCGCTCGTGATCCAACAATGTGTAACGGCCGGCCAGCAAGCATGCGTCCGGATTCGCTTCCTCCAGTTCCAGAGTAATTTCGATCGGCTCAACGCGGTTCACTCCGAGCCCCCAAGACTTAATTACTCCTTCTTCACGCAAACGTGTCAGCACACGGAATGCTCCTTTTCGGGCGGTTTCAAATTGTGAAAGCCACTCGTCGCCGTGGAAATCCTGCGCTACATCATGAACATAGACAATATCCAGACGATCGGTTTTCAAACGTTTCAGGCTCTGTTCGATCGAGCGCAGGGTGGCGTCTGCACTGTAGTCGTTGACGATCTTATTCTTGCGGCCGAATTCGAACAGCCCCCCTTTCTCGCCCAAGTCACGCGAGGATGGGTCTTCCAGTTCGTCCAGAATCAAGCGGCCCACTTTTGTACTCAACACATAGTCATCGCGACGCCGTTTCGACAGTGCTTCACCAAGACGGATCTCGGCCAGACCGGCGCCATAGAATGGAGCGGTGTCAAAGTAACGAATGCCATGCTCCCAGGCGGCATCTATAGTTGCCATTGCTTCTTCTTCCGGGATGTTACGGTACATATTGCCCAGTGGAGCAGTACCAAGCCCAAGTTTCCCCTTTAGCATGCTTCTCATATTTATAAATCCCTCCAAACAATCCCAGTTAGAGAATGTACTGGTTATTTGTTCTGTAATCATTATGAAATATATTAAATAACAATAAAAGTACGCACATTTAAGTAACAAAGGAACCAAAAAGTAATAAAGGAACCAAAAAGTAATAAAACATGAAAGAATCGTGATCTTTGTTCCTCATATACGACCTAAATGAAAACATCGCCAATCAAATTTTGGCTATTTGTAATCGAAAATTGAACTGTTTGGAGGAACCTATAAATAAAATGATGTCGCCAACCATTTTTTAGGAAGATGGCTGCAAAATCGTCAGATGCTCCTTCCACCTCTATAAGTGGGGAGGCCGCAACATATTAGAGACGAACAATAATCCTGGCAGAAAAGAAATCAGAGGCCTATTTTTTGGGCCTCATTTTTACGTTACACAATCAATTTATGGATCAGATATATAGACGGAGATATGCAAAAAAGAGTCCTTAAGTTCTTTATGTGAGTGGGAAAGGATTGTCCTTATTTTTGAAATCCCGGCCTTACATAGATTGGAGTCGGCTTTCCGCCTACCAGTACATCAGGCGGGAAACGGAATGGAATCGCAAATCATCAGCATAATTCTTACCGCTATTATACATTCTTGCTTTGAAAAAATGGTTAGAGAAGAATATGAAAAAGGATTCCAGGGCTGTTTTCACCTTCATTTTACAGGATAAGGGAAAAACGCTTAAACAGGCGACTAGGGGCCTCTATGGCCGATTCGCCTTACCAGGGAATTAGTCTCCCCTGGAAAAACAGGCGGCTTCTAGGTCGAAAATAGAAGGTCGTTTTTTCTTATCGTCGTTTTCGCTGAAAGGGGTAGAGGTAGCGAACGACGATTTTGCCGCCGTCTCTCCTGTTTCTTGGGATGGACGGAGAACACCGTCGGATGGCAAGTACACAAGATCTATTCGGCACGAGGGAAGACGCCCGAAGAAAAAGACTAGTGGATTGTTTCGTATTTGTCCTCCCACCGAGAGAAAAAACCTGTATTATCTCAAGCCCAAAGGAATGGCATATGTGCCAAAGCGCTGAATCAGCCGAAAAAGAAGAAGTGGGTACATTATGAAGGATTGCTGAACATTTATACACGGTTAATCGTTAAACAGGGGTATTGACGGTAACCCTATTTTCTTAAAGCATATTGCTTTTGTTTTTGGTTTGTATTAATTTTGTTTAATGGGGTGAGTAAAAGTGGATATCCATATCCGAATCGATGGTGAAATTGTTGATTTATTGGCTTTATCGGATGAAGAATATGCATTTTACCAAAAGTGTTTGCTGGCTTTCCGGCAGAACATTCCATATGATGAATATCTGAAAATCATCCAGGAGCAAGACAGTATTCTTTTAAAAAATACTCCAATAAAAAAAGCCTATCAAAAACCATTGGGGAAAGCTGTGCTCGATCTCGGGGATCGCTTGGCTATTCAGCAAGGATTAAAGCAACCACCCGCAGAATATGTTAATAACGATCCATGTCAAGAGGAAGAATATATTAGCGCCAGCGAGGCTGCCAGGATCAAAGGGATGAAACAACCTTCCATTGTTGCGGCATGCCAAAAAGGAAAAATCGCTGCGCATAAAGGATCGAATGGTCGTTGGCATATTAGCGTAAGATCACTTCAAAGGTATGAGGTGAACAAAACGCGACAAGCCAACCGTTTGGGAAAGACCATAAATAAATCATCCCATGAATAATTGGGGTGATTTATTTTGATCTTTCTGATCGGATTTTACTGGTGACGGCACGCCGTTGTATTTGGTGAGATCAGCGAGAAAATAAATCAACCGACTCCTTAACGCATCGGGAGTCGGTTGATTTTATGTTAAGAGTACAATCTTCTTTTTAAGCTCCCGTTTTCGTTGTTAGATACGGGGGGCTAAGAAAGTTCGAAAATAAGATCAACTAATCCATTATATAAACTTGTTTGCTTAACAAACCAAACCTGACCATCAAAACAAAGCCACCCAAGTGATCACTTCCCGAAACATCACTCCATCTAATTTGAAAACTTCCCTTGGTGCCAAGAACTCCAAAGCCAACATGCGCTTACAGATAAAAGGATGGCCAGGATTATCCATGCAAACTGATAAGAACCCTGCCAATCAACCAGCAGTCCAAAAACAAGCGGAGCTGTGATGATCGCAATCTGATTCAGCGTCAGTGCATAACTCACTGTCAGACCAATCGCATATCGGCTGGATTTTTCCGCTATTTCCACGATAAATAAGCTGTACCAACCAATCCCGAAAAAGCCCAGCCAGGCGCAAAGGATGAATAATGCCCAGACAGGTGAATCATGAGGTAAAACAACCAAAGCCAACAATCCGATTACCGATGAACATATGGACAACATCAACGGGCGAATGCGATCTCCTGTCCAAAGCTTGTCACTTAGCCAGGCCAGCAGGATGCGGCCAACCATTCCTGACAATAAGCAAACGGACAGCATTTGCCCGGCAGACACGAGCGTGATTTGTTTCATTGTACTTTTTAGGAAAATCATCAAGTGGGCGACCAGGACGATTTGCAGGGAGACAAGGATAAAACCGGAAAACAGCAGCGGATACAACTGCTTTTGTCGGCATAACTTCTTTATTTCGCCCCAGAAACGGTAATTTTCGATGGATTTTTTGTTGGATGCAAATGGTTCACGGTAGAAAAAAAGGAAGGCCAGACCACCAGCAATTGCAAAAATCGCTTGCATTCCGACTGCAACCGGCCAATCATAGCGGCTGCTGAGCACAGGAATAACCCAACCGGCCAGGGCCCCGCCAATCGGGATGCCAGATTGGCGGATTCCCATGGCAAACCCTCTTTCAGTCGAATCGAACCATTTGATGACAACTTTGCTGCCGCCGGGCTGCGCTGTTCCGTAATGGATGCCGACCAAAAACAAAAGGCAGAGCAAAGTTCCGTAACTGTTCAGAAAGGAAGCAAATCCAACAGTGAGCCCGAGCAGCACCGAACCGATTCCGGTAATCCATCGTTCTCCATACTGGTCCAACGCGCGGCCGATCAACAGCATTGACAAGAGTGGTCCAATATTGACAACGGAAACAAGCAAACCTGCCTGTGTTTGCGACAGAGAAAATTTGAGTTGCCAAATGGCGGCTAAAGGCCCGACACCATAAGTGACAAAGGTGGCGGATGCCTGGGCCCAGGTAGCCAAACCTAAAACAACCCAACGATAATTCTTTTGTTTAACAGTCTGATTGCAAATAAAGATCCCTCCTTTTTATTTGAAGTCTAAATTAATTCTGATATCATGTAAAATAATGAATTTAGATATCGTGAATCAATATTTTTGATAGTGAGGTGAAGGCGGTGGATTTTCGTGACCTGCAATTTTTTCAGGCCGTGGCACGTCATAAGAGTGTAACGAAGGCAGCCGAAGAACTTAACTACGTGCAATCCAACGTTACCACCCGTATCACCCGGCTGGAGAGGGAGTTGAAGACGTCGTTGTTTTATCGTAACGGGAAAGGAATGACCTTAACCCCCAGCGGAAGAATTTTGATTCATTATGCAGACCGGATTTTGCAATTGATGAACGAGGCAAGAAATGCTTTTCTTGCACCACAAGGTCCGTTGAAACTGGGTTCCACCGAATCAACGGCAGCCGTTTATCTTCCATCATTGTTAAAGGCGTATCACCAAAGCTATCCGGATGTGGATCTATCGTTGACAACGGGTTACTCGGAACAATTGATCGAACAGGTTCTTCATTATGAGTTGGATGGCGCTTTTGTTGTCGGTCCCGTAAATCATGCAGACTTAAGGTCTTCGGTCTTTGTGGAAGAGGAATTGGTATTGATCACGGCTCCTCATCATGAACAAATCCGGTCTGCCGGCGACCTTCAAGACCAGACCATTTTGGTATATAACGCAGGTTGCTGCTATCGGGCAAAACTGGAGGAATGGCTGAGAGCAGAGGGAATCCGTCCGGTCAAGCGGATGGAATTCAGTACATTGGACGGACTGTTGGGCTGTGTCAAAGCCGGCCTTGGCGTCGCTTTGGTCGCTCATTCATTCGCACGGGAAGATCGCAGCGGGCAAATCAAACTGCATTCCATGCCTGATGCTTACAAACATGCGACCACGTTTTTTATCCGGCGAAACGATATGCAACCAACACCTGCTTTAACACACTTTATGGAACTGATTGATGCTTTCGCGGATGAAAAAAGAAGAGTTACAGAAGATTAACAATGTATACGGCATGGAATACATTGTTTTTGGTTAGCGGACAATGGTATGACACCTGGGGGGCATGGGCACGGTCGCAGGGATTCCGCTTGGATTGATCGCTGCCAAACATTAATAGCAAATGGAAGAATGAAAAAGACTATCTCGAAAGAAGAGGTAGTCTTTTTCTTCGCTTTGTCCCCCTGTTTCAGGGATTCGCAAAAAAAGGGCAAAAATAATACTTGTGTTAAGTGTATTAAGTGATATAATACACTTAAGAAAGCTGATGCTTCTGAAACGGAGGGGGGCCTATGGAAGAAAGGCAGGTTGGCTCTTTCCGCTTTCAACTGGATTTAAGCCAACCGATCTATGAGCAAATCCTGCAGCAAATTCGAAGTCTCATCGCCAAGGGAAAGGTCAACCCCGGTGAGAAAATTCCTTCAGTTCGAGAAATGGCAAAGGCTCTGAGGGTAAATCCGAACACGGTTATGCGCGCTTATCAGGAACTGGAACGAGACGGACTGACAGAAAAGCATCGCGGACAAGGAACTTTTATTACCACCTCAAGCGAGCAGATCGCCCGGTTTCGGAGAGAACTGATGGAACAATATATTGAAGAATTTTTTGCGCAAATGGAAAGCCTCGGGTTTACGTGGACTGAACTGGAGTCTGCCATTTATGAACGATACAAAAAGCAAAAAGGAGGAGACACATGACTGCAGTTGCGGTTCAATGCGAACGGTTGACGAAGAGATACGGAAAAGATACAGCTCTCAAGGAATGCTCCTTGTCGATTGCTTCCAATCAGGTAACCGGAATCCTGGGGCCGAACGGGTCGGGTAAGTCCACGCTGTTTCGGATCATTGCCGGACTGGTTTGTCCGGATGAAGGTCAAATAGAGGTTTTGGGTCAATCTCCCGGTTGGAAGATGAACCATCAACTCGCCTATCTGCCGGACAGGGCACGGTGGTATCCGGAACATACCGCCTCCGATGCCTTTGAATGGGGACGGCAAGTGCTCCCCGGATTTCGGATCGATCAGGCAAAGAAGTTGGCTGAATGGATGGAGATCGACCATGGAAAACGGGTGAAAGAAATGTCACGTGGTCAAGAAGCACGACTGATGCTCGTTCTTTGTCTCGCCCGCGAGGTTCCGTTGGTAGTCCTGGATGAACCATTTGCCGGAATTGACGTTATCTCCCGTGAGCAGATTGTCGAGGCTCTCATCGAGCATCTCAGCAACAGGGAGCAGACCATACTGATCAGCACCCATGAGTTGTATGAGGTGGAGGGACTGTTTGATTACGCGGTTTTTTTAAAAAACGGGCAAACGGTACTGGCCGATGAAGCGGATGAGCTGCGAAGAAAATATGGAACCATGCACGATATCTTCAGGAAACTGTACCGGTAACAAAAGGAGGGATACATGTTGCCAAAAGGGAGTTTATTTTGGTTTCTCGTCAGACATGAATATCGAATCGGATCGGCAATCAGACGTGGGAAGAATGAGGAGGACCAACGTCGCCGGCGAAATCAGTGGGTGATTTTCTTGCCGTTGATGATGCTGGTCTGGATTGTCCTTACGACATATTCCGCCATGCACGGAAAATTCAATATGGAAAATGCCTGGTTTTATACGATGGGCCTTCCATGGGCAATGTTTCCGGTCGGAGCAGGGGCGATTAAAAATGAGTGGCGCAACAAAACGGAAGGCTGGTGGCTCTCTCTGCCCTATTCCCGTTTTAAATTGATCGCTGCCAAATTCGTTGCGGCATGGCTTAAAGTGTTGATAATGTTGGCAGGAACCTATCTGCTTGCTTTTCTTTATGCCGTTTATATGGCATTCATCATCGGGCACTTTCACTTTCATTTTCAATCAGTTGCTGTATTTATGATGACCGGGATGGCATGGTACAGTCTTTTGCTCAGCTTAAGTCCCTTGCTTGTCTCACTTGGCATTTTAAGGGGAGTCCTTCGGTATACCAATCTCCGGACACTCCATTTCACGATGACCGTCCTCACCGTTTTTGCCGCCATTTTATTCTATTATGCCATCGGAACGTTTTTTGGAAACAGCAACATCTATTTAATGTTTACCGGGCTTGGCACGTTTGATCTGTCTCCATATTTTTTTGCAGCAGCAGTGATTATCCTGATCGCGATCTTTTCTTCCTACTTTGTTCTTCGCTGCTCTGCCTCAATTTTGGAGAGAAAACTTGATATATAGAGAAGCTGAATGGAGAGGGATACGATGATTCAAATTGCGCATCTGAAGAAGAGATATGGGAATAAGCAAGCGTTGGACGGGATCAGCTTATCGATCCCGTCAGGAATTTGTTTTGGCTTAATCGGCCCCAATGGTGCGGGAAAATCAACTTTGATGAAGATTCTCTGTGGTGTTCTGGAAGAATATGAAGGCGAAGTCAGCATGAATGGCATTGACATTCGTGAACGAAAAGCAGAATTAAAAAGGAAAATCGGCTATGTTCCCCAGGATATCGTATTGCACGAGACATTGACCGCCCGGGACAATCTGATGTTTTTCGGATCAATGTACAGGATGAAGGGAAATGAACTGCGACAGCGGGTCGACGAAGTTCTCCGGCTCGTCGGATTGGCTGAGCGGGGAAATGATCCAGTAAAATCATTCTCCGGCGGGATGAAACGCCGGATTAATATCGGGTGCGCTTTAATGCACAATCCGGACTTCATCATCATGGATGAACCGACCGTCGGGGTTGACCCGCAATCGCGGAACTATATTTTTGAGATGATTTATGCGTTGAAAGAGGATAAAAAGACTATTCTTTATTCCAGCCATTACATGGAGGAAGTAGAAGCGATCTGTGAGGAAATCGCGTTGGTGGATAACGGGAAAGTGCTGGAGAGCGGCGACATTGCCGGTTTAATCGACAAATATTCCACTGCCGGCGTTTATCTTGAAGCAGACGAGGTGTCCGCGGAATCGCTGCAAAACTTCGGCGAAGTTCTGGCTAAAAAGGATGGCTGGCTCATTTGCTCCGAAGATCCATTGGGCGTGATGAATCAACTCGCTCTTTGGTTAAAACAGCAGGAGATATCAGTGGGCCGTCTTGAGCTTTCCAAAATGACATTGGAAGATATATTCCTGTCCTTGACGGGAAAAAGTTTGCGGGATTAGGAGTGACAAGAACATGGTCAAAGCCTTAATCAAAAAAGAAATCAAGCGTATGTTGAAGGACAGGGGTACCTTTGTGTGGATCTTCATTATACCGATTGTGTTTATCGTGATCTTTGCTACCATCTTTAATAATCAAAACTATACCTTTAAAGTTTATTATCAGGATCTGGATCACTCAACGATGTCCGGAGCTTTTGTCAAAGCGATGGAAAACGTGAAAGGGTTTAAGCTGTTCAAGGAAACCGACAAGCAAAAAGCGATCAAAGATATCCGAAACGGCGATATCTCCACTTTCATCGTTATTCCGAAAGGGTTTGAAGAAAAGATCAAAGCCGGAAAACAAACTCAGATTGATTTTTATTATGCCGGCAGCCAGGATGCCCAACAAGAGGTGGAGCCGGTAAAAACCGTGGTCAACTCGGTCGTCCAATCCTATAAAGATAACAAAATAAAATCGTATGTCATCCAAACCACAAATGGAAACAAAAATCTGGAACAGGCGATTCTTACTCCGCCCGTCACCATCGATGCCAAGGAGCAACTGGTGAAAAAGGTGAATGCGGTCACCCAGTTTGTTCCTGGTTATACGGTGATGTTCGCGTTTTACACAATAATCAGCCTGGCGCGAACGCTGATGCGCGAACGCGAAGGCGGGATGCTTTCACGCCTGTTAAGCACGCCGATGAATCGCCTTCAGTATCTCATCGGGATCTGGATTCCCAATTTTCTGCTTGTTTGTGTGCAGATCCTGGTCCTGTTCACTTTTGGCCACTTGGTGTACGGATTGGAAATCGGAAATGCACCGGCGCTGATCGTACTCTCCTTGTCTCTGGCGTTAACCACAACGGCCATCGGATTATTGATCACCTTCCTGTTTAAAAATGAACAAATGGTGATGGCCTGTACGCAGATTCTCGCTTTGGCTGGAGCTGCATTGGGAGGGCTGTGGTTCCCGATCAATCTCTTGCCCGGTTTTCTTCAGAAAGCTGCAAAGGTGTTTCCGCAGTATTGGGCGCAAAAAGGATACCTGGATATTTTGCTTCATGGCGGTCAACTGGCGGAGATCGGCTGGTCCGTCGGCATCCTTCTCACCATTGCCGTCATAGGCTTGTGCGGAGCAATGCTGAGTTATAAAAATTTCCTTAAAGGTGCCACGCATTAAGGCGGAAACAAGTGATGGATTGAGGGGGTCAGATGATCCCCTCATTTTTTAGTAAAAACGACTGAAAGAGATCGAACAATGCCACCCAATACTGGAAGAAACAGTTTTAGCTCAGGCGGAAATTTCCGTTTGCGTAATATTTGTAAAACTAATTTAATTTGGATGTAAAAGAATTTTAATTTTCTTTTGTTTAAATTTAATTGAAACGTTATTTTTTCAAGCCATAAAAGAGGAGAGAGATCCCATGTGCGGAATCGTCGGTTGGATTGACTGGAAAAGGGATTTGAGCAGTGAGAGGGCCACGATAGAAGCGATGACAAAAACACTTTACTGGCGCGGTCCGGATCAGCAAGCGGTATGGGTTTCTCCCACAGCTGCCATCGGTCACCGCCGTCTCATTGTGATCGACCCGGATGGCGGGGTTCAACCGATGGTATACGAGGAATCGCGGGGACGGGTGGTTCTCGCCTATAATGGGGAAATTTATAATTTTCAAGAGTTGCGTCAAGAATTACAGTCTCTTGGCCATCGGTTTAAGACTCGTTCCGATACGGAAGTGGTATTGCGGGGCTATCTGCAATGGGGAGAGGAATTACCCAAAAAATTAAACGGGATTTTTGCCTTTGCTGTCTGGGATGAAAGAAACAGAGAACTGTTATTGGTCAGAGACCATCTCGGAGTCAAACCGCTTTTTTATGCTCAAATCGGGGAGTCCGTTTTTTTCGCTTCGGAAATGAAAGCACTTTTCGCGCATCCTGATATAAATCCGGAAGTGGATGCAGAAGGGTTGGCAGAACTCTTTGTAATGGGAGTGAGAACACCGGGACACGCGGTATATCGCGGGATCAAAGAAGTATTGCCCGGCCAGTTGATTCGTTTTACACAGCGGGGGAAACAGGAGAGCATTTATTGGGAGCTGCAAAGCAAACCGCATACCGATGATTTGAAAACAACCTATCTCCATATTCGCGAATTGCTGAGAGATACTGTGAAACGGCAGTTGGTGGCCGATATGCCGGTAGTTTCCCTGTTGTCCGGCGGGCTCGATTCCAGCGGGATCGCGGCCATTGCCGCCGAAGAATACCGGAAACAGGGAAAAGAGCCGCTGCGGACGTTTTCGGTTGATTTTGTGAACAGCGAACGGGATTTCAAGGAAAACCTGATGCATCGCAGTTTGGATACGCCTTGGGTAAAAAGGGTTTCCGAACATGCCAAAACGGATCATCAACTGGTCATTTTCAATGATGAAGATCTGATCCAACATTTAAGCATCAGTTACCGTGCCCGCGATTTGCCGGGATCGGGAAATATGGATACATCCCTCTATTTGCTGTTTAAAGAGATGAAGAAATCTGCAACTGTCGCCCTTTCCGGGGAATCTGCCGATGAAGTGTTCGGGGGATATATCTGGTTTCACATGAAGGAAATGGTGGAAGCGGATACATTCCCCTGGGCGGCTGTTATCTCGCATCAAGATGAGCCTTTCTCTTATTTATCCGAAGAGATGAAAAAGGCGATCCGTCCCGAGGAGTACATCAGGACACGGTATTTGGAAGCGCTGCAAAAGGTTCCGCGGCTGGACGGGGAGGAAAAAGAGGAGGCGCGGATGCGCGAAGTTCTTTACTTGAACCAGAAATATTTTCTCCTGATGCTGCTGGAACGAAAAGACCGCATGAGTATGGCAACCGGTCTGGAAGTGCGGGTGCCGTTCTGTGATTATCGGTTGGTCGAATATGTGTGGAACATTCCATGGAAAATGAAATGTGTGGATGAGATTGAAAAAGGCATTTTGCGTCGCGCCTTTGCAGATGTACTCCCGCATGATGTTCTGTATCGGCGGAAAAGCCCGTATCCTTCCACGTACAGTCCCACTTATCTGCAATTGATCCGCGACCGCCTGAGCGCCATTTTAAATGATGCCCATTCTCCCCTTCTTCCGCTTGTCTCCACTTCGAAATTACGTGATTTTCTGAAAGGGATTCAGGGGCAGGAAGTTTCCTTTCAACTTCTCAGCTTTATTGAACGCTTGATCCAGATCGATTCCTGGTTGCGCGAATATAAAGTAAAGGTTGTGCTTTAATCAAAGACGAGGCTTGGCGGGATATGAGGAGCCAAGCCTCTTTTCTCTGATTTTTCCCGGTCCGCTTGAATAAGATTTAGGATTTCACCTTCCGATAGCCTTTGTAAAAATAATATGTATTATTGTACTATTGCTATAGGGGAAAGAGACAGACCGTAACAAAAAAGACGTCTCCGCGGGGGAAACGTCTTTTGCGCACTATTCCTTCCATTTGATATTGCAACCGAGACTCGGCTTCTGTTTTACAGTGACCGGTTCATTGTTCAGAATTTGATCCAGAGCGCCGCGAATCGATTCGCCTGTGACCGGGATTTCATTGCCCGGGCGGGAGTCATCCAGTTGTCCGCGGTACACGCATTTCAAATTCTTGTCAAAGATATAGAAGTCCGGAGTGCATGCAGCTTGGTATGCTTTGGCGACTTCCTGTGTTTCATCAAAGAGATAGGGAAACGGATACTTGAATTCTTCGGCCACTTCCTTCATCTTTTCCGGAGAGTCGTCGGGATATTTTACCGCATCGTTGGAATTGATCGCAATAAAGGAGATCCCTTTGGGGATATAGTCGTTAGCCAAACGAACCAGTTCTGGTTGCACATGCTTGACAAACGGGCAATGATTGCAAATAAACATGATCACTGTGGCAATATCCGATTTTTGTTCAGTCAATGAAACGTTTTTGCCTGAGATGACATCAGGCAGGGAAAACAAGGGGGCGTCGGCGCCGAGGGGAAACATATTGGACTCCGTACGGGCCATAATCAAACTCCTTTCTTTTTGCATTATTATACCAAAAGGACGAGCGTTCCTTAACCCCTGACAATTCTTAATGGAGCGGAGGAAGATGGTATGTGGGCGGATACAGAACTGAGTAAAATGCTGAAGATTGACTATCCGATTATTCAGGCGCCGATGGCAGGCGGACCGACAACTCCCGAGTTGGTGGCCGCTGTTTCCAACGCGGGCGGGTTGGGCTCTCTCGGAGCAGGATATCTAACACCAAAGCAGATACGAGAAGCAATTCGGGATATTAGAAATCGAACCAACCGACCTTTTGCGGTCAACTTGTTCATACCCGGGCCGGTCGAAGTGAACCCGGAGCAAATTTCCCGCGTGAATCAATATCTAGCTCCCTACCGGGAACAGCGGGGGATGGAGCCGGAACCGAAAGTGAAGACGTTTGCGGAATCGTTCGAGGAACAAGTGAACATCGTTTTGGAAGAGGAAGTGCCGGTATTCAGTTTCACTTTTGGTCTCCTTTCCAAGAAACTGATCAGGATGATGAAAGAGAAAGGAATCATTCTCATCGGAACAGCGACCACGGTTCGGGAAGCGGTGCAATTACGGGAAAGCGGAGTGGATGCCATTGTGGCCCAGGGAAGTGAGGCCGGCGGTCACCGGGGAACCTTTGCCGGTTCGTACCGGCAGGCGCTGATCGGAACCATGGCATTGGTGCCGCAAATCGTTGATCAGGTTGACATTCCCGTCATCGCGGCCGGGGGAATTGCTGATAGCCGGGGCATTGTTGCCAGTTTGGCTTTGGGGGCGGCCGGGGTGCAGCTGGGTACCGCATTTTTGCCCTGTGTGGAAAGCGGGGCCCACGTTCAGCATAAGAAGATGATTTTAAACAGCACCGAAGAAAGCACAGTGGTAACCCGGTCTTTGACGGGAAAAGCCGCTCGCGGGATCAGGAATACGATGGTGGAAGTAATGGAGAAGCTGGATGAACAGGACATTCCCGATTATCCGGTTCTCAACGGTTTGACACGGGATTTGCGACAGGAAGCGGCACGGCAAAACAACCCCGAATGGATGTCTTTATGGGCCGGGCAGGCAACGCGCCTTTGTTCTTCTGTAACCGCCGGCGAATTGATGGAAAAGCTTGTTTCCGGGGTGACAACGATTTTAAGGCAGCTAAAGGATGAATGACAGGGACAAACCCGATTTCAACAGAAAGGAAGAGGGGATCTCAATGCTGAATTTTGCCCTTACAGAAGAGCAGGAAGCCGTCCGGAAGTTAGTACGCTCATTTGTTGACAGGGAAATCAACCCCTTTATTCGGGAATGGGATGCCAAAGGGCATTTTGAAACCTCTGTAATCGAGCGGTTGGCCGAATTGTCATTAATGGGGGTTTGCATTCCCGAAAAGTACGGCGGAGCGGGCATGGATTATAACACATTGGCGATTGTTTGTGATGAGCTGGAACGGGGGGACACCGCTTTCCGCACCGCCGTATCGGTTCACACGGGACTGAACAGCATGACGATTCTCCAATGGGGAACCGAGTTGCAAAAACAAAAGTATTTGGTGCCGCAAGCGCGAGGGGAGAAGATTGGCGCTTTCGGTCTAACAGAACCCAATGCCGGATCAGATGTTGCCGCCATGGTGACCACGGCAAAGCGGGCGGGAGACGAATATATCCTGAACGGACAGAAGACATGGATTTCGCTTTGTGATATCGCCGATCATTTTCTTATCTTCGCCAAAACCGATCCCGACAAGAAACATCGGGGAATCAGCTGCTTTATCGTTGAACGAACGTTCCCCGGCGTGACGACCCGCGCGATCAAAGGGAAATTGGGGATTCGGGCCGGCAATACCGGCGAAGTGTTTTTGGAGGAGGTTCGGGTGCCGGTGGAAAATCGGCTGGGCGAAGAGGGAGAAGGGTTTAAAATCGCCATGTCAGCTTTGGACAATGGCCGTTTCACGGTGGCTGCCGGAGCATGCGGCCTGATTAACGCCTGTTTGGAGGCGAGCATCAAGTATTGCCATGAACGGAAAACCTTTGGCAAGGAAATCGGCAAACACCAATTGGTCCAGCAAATGATTGCCAAAATGTCCGCCAATCTGGAAATATCCCGCTTGCTCGTCTACCGGGCCGGCTGGTTAAAAAATCAGGGGAAGCGCAACACGCGGGAAACCTCATTGGCCAAGTGGATTGCTTGTGATGCTGCCTTTGAAGCGGCCAACGATGCCGTGCAAATCCACGGGGCATACGGTTATTCCAATGAATATCCGGTGGAGCGCTACTTGCGCAATGCAAAAGCTCCTGTCATTTATGAAGGAACACGGGAGATTCACACCCTGATGCAAGGAGAATATGCGCTCGGGTATCGTGTGGACAAGCCTTTGCGCAAGATGCTTCCCCCTTGGCCATTTAACGAATAAGAACAAAAAGACAGCTTCCCGCCGCCGTTTACGAACTGTACCACCCGGAAAGCGTGTAAATACGGAAGATGCGAGAAAAGAAGAACAGCCCGATTCACCCGAAAAAACTAAACACACTTCGATTCCAATTTTATAAATAGGAAAAAAATTATGCTATAATAAAAAAATAAGGGAAGTGGACAACCATAAACACAGAGGAGATGAATGGTGTGCCACTTATAAAGGGCAGAAAACCGGTGAGAGTGATTCGGGTTGTTGATGGAGACACAATAAAGGTAAAAATAGACGGAAGAGTGGAACGGGTGCGCTTCTTGTATGTCGATACCCCGGAGTTGAACGCTGTCAATCTGCTGGAGCATTTCAAAGCGTTGGAAGCTAAAAGGTATATTGTCAGCCAGTTGAAGAAGGCGAAACAGGTCTACATCGAACAAGGAAAGCTTAACCGCGACCAATACGGACGTCTGCTGGCGCATGTTTATGTCGATGACCAGCATTTGCAAAAATTGCTTTTGCGAAAAGGTTTGGCCAAGTGTATCTTCCCCAAAAAAGCGCGGGGCATCAAAGAAGAGATCAAGGTTTTGGATGAATTTAAACGAATCGAAGAGAAAGCCAAACAAGAGAATCGGGGAATATGGCAATACGAACAAGCTGGTGGCACGATGATCAACCGCGTCCGCAAAATCCGAAATTGATTTGCATCCTACGTCCTTTGGTGATGTAGGATTTTTTATTTTGCTTTGCAGCCGTGGCCGGCATCTCATAAAGGTAGATAATCCGGCATATCAATCAAAAAAAAGAAAGGTCTGAGGAACAGGGGTGAGTCGAATGGACAGAGTGGGAAAAAGCGATTTTGTCAGCGGTTTTGTTCCCAATCACAACCACGGTTCGGTTGATTATACGTCCGTTGATGCCGGTCATGTTCATCAATGTTTGGATGTTTCCTCCCCGCCAATTCCGACAAAGGACGGGAGCCACATTCACTATACGGAAGGTTATGTTGTCTTTGAAAGTGGTCACACGCATTATTACAAGGCTTATTCCGGACCGGCCATCCCGGTGGGAAATGGTATGCATGTTCATTATTATGATTTTTATACATCGGAGGATGCCGGACATCGGCACCGGGTCAGGGGAGTGGATCAACCGGCTCCGGGAACCAAATAGCACGCCTTTGCGTTTAAAAGAAAAAGCTCCTGGATTTCCGCCAGGAACTTTTTTGTGCACTCTGTCATTTCCTCATCCCGGTAAAGATGAGAATCGCGTCTCTTAAAAATTCGGTCATGCCAGGCTGCTTTTCATAGTATGCCTTGAAGCGCTCATCATCCACATACATTTGGGCAAGGCCGGCGTGTGCTTCCCTGCTGTAATCGCTCCAGTGGAACGTCAGCCAACGTTTATGCAGCGCCGCCGTTTTTTGTGCAAGTTCGCCAGCCGGATCACCAGTGGCAAATGCCTTGGCCAGCGTCGACTGAATTTCCTCTTCCAGCCGGGTCATCGCTTCAAATTCTTCTCTGGTCATGTTTTTCAGTTTTTCATTGGAGCGATCCACGGCTTCATCGCCGTATTTGGCACGAATTTCTTCACCATATTTGGCTTCGTTCTCGTCAATCATCTGCTGTTTCAAACCTTCAAATTTCTCCTGATCAGTCATGATGATTCTCCCTTCCATGGAGGCAATGGTTTTTTCCACATTGACAATCAGCATATCCAACCGCTTTCTTTTGTCAAGCAGTTGCCGTCGGTGTGCCCGCAATGCTTCCAGTCCGTCATAGTCAGGGGAAGTGACGATCTCTTTGATTACCTCAAGACGGACTCCCAACTCTTTGTAGAATAGGATTTGCTGCAAGCGGTCAACTTCCGCATGACCGTAGATCCTGTAACTTGAGGAGTTGTATCTGGCCGGCTTCAGAATTCCGATCTCATCATAATACCGAAGCGTTCTGGCACTGATTCCTGCCAGACAGGCCAGTTTCTGTACCGTGTATTCCATGTGTTCACCCCCTGTGCTATTACTGTACACCTTTCCGTTTGCGTAAAGGTCAATCCTTTTTTTCTTCAATAAAATTGACCATATAAATAAAAAAATCTAAAATGAAAAAGGATAGTTTATCTTGGCTCTGGTGATTGCGATCTCGTGGACTTCAATTAACCGGAATATAATCGGTAAGGGTTTCTTTCTAAAATCATATACAATATCAAAAGCTCTGCAGTGGAGAAAGCGTTGTCCAAAAGGAGGATTTTATGCGTACAATTACAGACATCATGAATTATCGGGTTCATTTTACTCCGGGATTAGAAGCGCTGGTGGATCGCGGGAAACGATATACTTACCAGGAGTACAATCACAGAGTCAATCAAATGGCCCATTATTTGTTGGAATTAAAGGTGAAAAAGGGAGATCGCATCGCTATCCTGTGTAAGAACAATTATTTGTTTCCGGTTATTGTTCTTGCTACGATGAAATTGGGGGCAATTGCCGTTCCGTTGAATTGGCGACTGAATCCCAATGAGCTGGAATACATCTTAAGGGATAGTAAACCTGCAGTCGTCTTTTATGACAAGGAATTCTCTTTCTTGCTTTCCGAAGCCAAAAAACCAGATCTCCAGTTTACGGAGATCCGAGCAGAATCCGGCATAGATGGCCTTCTTTCTCTCGAAACCCTATTACATAACCGTCCTGTTGACGAACCTGATGTTGTGCTCCACGAAGATGATCCGGCAACCATTATTTATACTTCCGGCACTACCGGCAATCCAAAGGGCGTGGTCACCAGCCACAAAAGCTGGATTTTCAGTGTGATTGCCACTGCAAATGCATTGGAATGGCGTTTTCGCGACCGCTATCTCGCAGCTGCCCCGCTGTTTCATGTTAGCGGAATCATCATTACATTGGGCGCGATTTATCAAGGGATGACTATTGTCTTTATGGAAGATTTCGACCCTTCAAAAATATGGGAATTAATCGAGGCGGAGAGAATCGCCACCATGTTCGCCGTTCCGACGATGTTCATCTATATGCTGCCTGAACTGATGAGGAGCCAGAAAGAGATTACTTCCCTGCGAAACTTTATCGTGGGGGGATCGCCGGTTCCGAGAAAACTGATTGAACAATACGATCTTTACGGATATGAGATCACACAAGTCTACGGGTGCACGGAATGTACAGGCCTGTTTTCCGTCTGGCATCCCCATATGGGCATGGAAAAATGCATCTCATCCGGGAAGACCATTTTGGGAGGTGAACTCAAGATTATAAATCCCGAAACCGGTCAAGAAGTGCCCACTGGTGAAGTAGGAGAAATTTTGATCAGAGGGCCGCAGCTTTTCATGGGATACTGGAATAACCCGGAAGCTACGAGAAAAGCACTGAGGGATGGATGGTTCTGTACCGGAGATGCGGGAAAAGTTGATGAAGATGGCTTCTTATACGTTTTGGATCGATACAAGGATATGATCATCTGCGGAGGAACCAATATTTATCCTGCCCAGGTCGAAGGTGTGATCAAAGAGCTGGACGATGTTCTGGAAGTGGCTCTGATCGGGATTCCTCATGCAGTTTGGGGAGAAATTCCACGGGCATATATCGTCAAAAAACCCGGCTCCAATTTGACGGAAGCAGACGTGTTATATCACTGCCACCAAAAATTGGCCAATTATAAAGTATCGGAAGTGGTATTTATCGATTCACTTCCAAAAAACAACGTAGGAAAAGTGTTAAAGCGGGTATTAAGAGAGCAAGCGATCAAGCAAGGATGAAAATGTCTCACCCCCTCTCATTGCAAACGGGAGGGGGTTTTTTATTCCCGATTTCCGCAAACAATTTTTATAAAGCGCTTGACCCTTACCTTGGAGGAGGGATTAATGTATTAATCGAGGAGGAGAAATATGTTGTATACCGGGGGAAGTCCGAGATACGTGTAAAATATATAGTTACAAATGGGGAAAGTTAGAAAAAGCCGATTCCTGGTAAAGGAACGGCTTTATTTCATATTGGCCAATTATTTATAGATATCACTTGCTCTAGTACTCTTTGACTACCTTATAAAATGAGTTCTTTTTCAGCCCGAGTAACCGCATGAATTCAACGGCTGTAATCTATTTGTTTTTCCATCTCGAATAGTGAGAGGCTAATAACTGGCGTTGCTCAAGGGACAGCGTCTGTAAATTGAACTTGGGTCTCCCTAAATGTTTACCTTGAGCTTTTGCAAGCGAAACATAAGAATAGTTTTTTATTAAAGGGACTTTTTAGAATGATTATCGAAAAAAGTACTATCAAATCAGATGAATCTGATTCGAGAGGGTGAGGGAATGAAAAGCTCTGAACAACGTTTGGATTTTTGTTTGCAACCTGTGGGAGAAGTGTCCCAGGCGTTTCAGTTTTTGGGTGTACAGACGTTCCAGGAAGCCTCCTGTTATTTGCAGACGTTGCCGTACGGGCGGAATGCAGACCGGGTGGATGCGCGATCAGTCTTGCGCGAGGGGAAAGGGACATGTAGTACGAAGCACGCGCTGTTGGCCATGTTGGCGGAGGAAAACAACATTCCCGTCCGGTTGATGGTCGGCATTTATTTGATGAATAAGGCCAACACACCCGATGTTGGCGAGGTGTTAAAGAGATACGGCTTTGCGGTATTTGGATTTCACGCGTCTGACTGGTCAAACGGATGGGATCACCTTTCATTCCTGGCGGAAAAAGAGATTACACCCGAAGGAATTGGGGAGGAAAAGATACGGTTTCATCAAGATTATTTGAAACACTGGGTGACATCCTCAGGCGTGCCCATCAAGGACTGGAGAAAAGTGTGGGAGATACGTGAAGCGTGCATCGCCGCATTGACACACAATCGGAATGAACCTCCACCCTATCATCAAGCTAGGGGTAGATGTAGTGAACAAATAAACTTGACTACAGCATGAGGGGGGATTGACCTTGGCATCTATTGAGCGTACTGCATCTCCCCGGCACAAGCGTTCATACACCGAAAAGAGTTGGAACGGGTATACAAACCTTCGGGCGAAGAAGTTCGGTTTGTATACGAATTAACACGGGGCCCTAAATCCTTGCTAAGCGCAATGATTTTATTGAAGACTTCGCAACGGTTGGGCTATTTTCCTAAACTCGAAGAAGTGCCTGCTCAGATTGTCGATTATATCCGTGACCGAATGAAACTACCTCTTCTTTTGCTTTGATGGTGAAAGAAAAAACCTCTCCCTCACATTGGAGCGAGAATCCATCGATAGGAGGAGCGAGTCGAAACATGGCTCGATTCAGAAATACGGGAGTCGGAACTTCTTCGTCAGTTTTGACAGCTCAAACGCTTATATTTTGATGGACCAAAGCCAGTAGCTCCAACCCCATAATCATTTTCGGTACTTTTTTCAGCCTGATTTCCACCTATTTCCGAAATGGTGTCAACGCCGGGATTAAATTGACCCACTTCAGCCGGTTTAAAATTGACCCACCCCGGTGCCTCATTTAGCCTTTGAAGGTTCCCCGTAAACTCCACTC
>NZ_JAECVY010000018.1:0-34724 GCF_016055075.1 Thermoactinomyces sp. CICC 10522
CCCTTAACGTGAAACAGGCAAGGGAGCTGGTGTTATTTTGATTTGGAACAAATTTCTATTTATAACTGTATATTTTACACGTATCTCGGACTTACCCCTGTTGGGCATGAGTCAGCATCTGGTTTGTGAATTGGGCAGCTTCTTCTCCCAAGGGTTGTTTACCAAGTTTGGGATGATGGGTTTCGGGGGTGTCTATTAGTAAAAAGCGCACTGTTTCAGTTTTTCCGTTCAATTTGACTTTGGCAGTGTCTCCATCAACGTCTTTGACCAACTGAACATTCGTAAAATTAGCGGTTGGCTTTGTCGGAGCTGCTTGCGAATTGCAACCAATTAACAGTAAAGAAACGACAAAGGCTGAAAGAATTCGTTTCAAGGCGGTTCCTCTCTTTCTGTATTTTCTTTCTAATATACCTTACAATGTTTATCTCTACCAAAAAACCGGCGCCCTTTCTTCATTCATCTCTGTTTATTTAACAATATATAATAAACTAAAATATTTATTAATGTCAGATACCTATGGGACCTTTGAGCGATTATCAAGGGATAAAATCGTCGTATATTAGGCAATTTTTTTATTCTCGCCGTCCACGTCTCGCCTTCGTCTCTACTTGACCAGTTCTCTTTCCCCAGATTTTTCTTTTCTCTACTCCTTCATCCCCCTTCATCTTCACCTCTATATTAGCGAAGACCAACTGGGGGTAAGTCCGAGGTAAACACAAAAGCGGCATGATAGATGGGTATTTTTGTGAATTAGTGGATTACGACGAGTTTTTGCGGGTTTATGCTTGAAAATCAAGCGGTTTTTGCTTTATATGGGGTGGAGGGAGCGAAGACCGATTTTGGGGCCATCTCTCCAGTAAATGGAAAAATGACTTGAGAACCACAAGGGAACTCAAGTCATTTTGTGTTTATACAGGAAACTCGGTGATGACACGTTCATATTGATCCTGAGCATCGGTAATGGCTAACTTAGAATACACCTCAAGCGACTTACGGCTCCCAGGCCAGCCAGGAAACGGTAAAGATAGGCGTCATGTATGCAAGCAGGCACGCATGCATTCTGTGATTTTAAAAAAGACTGCTTTACTTTTTCACCCCGTCGTTTTTGTCTACCAAGAGAGTATTTTTATAATGATCGATCGCTTCATCAAAAAAGCGGTTTCTGCTTATTTTATTAATATCACAGTAATTTTTTATCCATTCCAACTTATTAACATCTACATCAATAGTAATCCTTGCTTTGGCCATCTTGCAAAATCCTCCTTATTTCCTCTCATCGTTTTCCCCTTCCCCAAAAACAACATTTTTAACCAAAACTATTCAAGTGCATGTTACCATGCTTGCTTGCATGTCGTCAAGTAATTAATATCGGAAAAGTAACAACGGATTGATAAACTTTCAAACTTGTTTCGACGTCGTATTGCCTGGGCGCAACAATCCAGACGCCGAAGTCATCGCCGAATTCTTTGTGTTTTCCTTGTTCTTTCGTTTTCTCGTATAGCTTCATCTTATACTGCATTTTTTGATCGGTAATATATGTTCTTTGCACTTCGACGAACCATACTTCCCCTTGATGACGGATAACCAAATCCGGCTTTGCCAAATCGCGCCCGAAAGAATATTCAACCGCCAACGGTTCCGGGGCCGGCTCGCCGCGTTTTTCAGCTTCTTCTTTGATCCATATGTAGAAATCAACTACCGCGACTTGGCGCGGGATTAATCAAAGGGGACGGCAAATAGCCGTCCTTTTATATATAAAAATGTGTTGACAGCATGCATGCAATCATATTATAATGAATAATGTAGATAATCAGGAAAGGGGAAACATCGATGCTCATTTTTGAACATCCTTTTGAAGACGTGAAAAAAGGAAATTTCTTTTGTGCCGTAAGTACGAGACAGGAAGATGGATATGATATTTATTTTGTCCCCGACGGAGAAATAGAAATGCGATACATTTCCACTGTCCCGGATTGGAGCGAAGCAAAAAAGCATTGTAAACTATACAAAAAAATTCACGATTCCGGCGTTGAGGAATACCAGAAAGAAAAAGCGATCAACGAAATATTAAAAGAGATCGCCGAAACAGTCCACAAGGAGGAAGAATACCGTCGGATCATTTACAACGACGATTTATCAGATGATGTACGGGGGGCAAAGGCTGAAAAATATATCCAGCCCCAGTTAGAAAAGAAAATCGGACGGATCGAAGAGATCAAAGGCTCAATAGATGAAAAAGAGAGAAAAGAATATATTCAGATGATCATGGAGTGGTTCTGTTGAAAAAACAAATGGCCGTTATCGTTCCCGTAGGAGAATGCCCGCATTGCGGCGAAGACAAAAAACTTGAATATTCCTATCAAGGGATAGACATCTGCCGTCGAACATGTTTGTTGTGCAGACTCACTTCCTTCTGAATATAGTGGCGAAGGTCACCAACTCCCAAATAGTTCCCGATATAAAAGAAATGAACCGATTTCTGTTTTAGATCGGTTCATTTTCCATTTACTGGGGAGATGGCACCAAAATTGGTCTTTGCTCCCTCTGTGCGACGTGAAAGTCGCTTAAATAACCGCCTAACCCTTAGCGTACAGGTTGCCGGTTAATTTGTATCGAAGAGGAAAAGTACCGCTGATCGTGTTCAACCACACACAAAGGATCAGTGAAAACAAAAACGAAAGAAGGAAGCGCGTAGCCTCCTTCTTTTTTCATACAGTATCAAAACTGCGGGACGGATGTTATTCAAGTATACCGAACGGTGCCGGATTAAACATGCTCATTTGCAGCATAGGGAAGAGAAGAAATAGTGGCACCTATTTCTTTGGGTGTATCAAAGATAATTTCAATATCCTTCATACCTAAAACACGTAAAATACGATCATAAGTTTCAGAAGTGATACCGGTTGATCCACCTTCAATCCGAGAAATAACAGATTGGTGCATTGGCTGTCCTGTTTCTTCCTGAACACGTTGGGCAAGCTCTTTTTGAGTCAAACCGAGTTCGATACGCCGTGCAAAAATAGCTCTCCCCATCATACGCGAAAAACTATATACAGCCTCTTTAACACCTGGTACACTTTCCAGAAGCTCCATGAGCTCCTCATGATTTTTTGGGTCGCTCATACGAATCCCCCATTCGAATATATTTGATCGGGTTTCGCCGGAAGTCTTTATATATTTCCACTGCCTCTTTAACCATCTCATCAAATTCTGGAGACGATGTTTGCCTTTTGATCATGGCGTTGGTTACAAAGACATATTCCGTCCCTTGATAATAGTGGGTAAATAACACCATCCTAAAGGCATAGCCTTCGGGATATGAACCTACATTTACCCGGAATTCCACAAGTGGAAAATTGTAATCCAGCCGTTTTAACAATTCAAACTTAACAGAGATACCCGTTGGCGTTTCTACATAAAATGGTTGTTCATTGATAAGATTCCATGGTGGAACTCCTGTTTTTTCAATAGCTTTGATCCCGCTTCTGATTTCAATCGCCATTTGGGTGAAATAGGGTAAGCCTTGTCTTGCTTTTGCTGCGATATTTGCAATGAAATCTAATGCTGGCCGAGATCCATTTTCCCGACGAACATAAACAAACTTTACTTTACCCATATTATATAACAAAATAATCATAAGTTTCCAGAAATCTTATGATTATTTTATCATATTTCCCTCCTTTGTGGGAAAATATACTTCACTCTTTGGTTGTTTTTTGCAATGAATCTTTGTCCGGTACAACAAGAGCCTTTTTAATGATGATGTTTCCTTCCTCTTGCATAAACGCGATAATATCCCCTTCGCTTATATCAAGTAACTTTCGTACCTCTTTTGGTATCGTTGCTTGTCCCTGTTTAGACACCCGAGCCGTCCACACAAACTCTCGCCCCCTTTAAATTATTAAATTAATAATTATTTAACTGTTTAGACATGTGTTTCGTAAATCCTTCCGTCATCGATTATTTTTCAGAGAATAAATATTCTACGTTGTATTTTTTATAAATATGTCGTAGAATATATTTAAAAGCCAGCGATTAATCACCCTGAAATATGTCGTAGAATACATAGCAACCTTCCGAAGGAGTGAAAACATGTTCCAAGCCGAATTTCAAAAGTGGCTGAAAGAGGAGGGGAGATCACCCAAGACCATTCAAGCTTATGTGCAAGTGGTAAATGATTTATCGAAATGGTATGAAAAACAAAATGGTGAAAAATTTGATCCGCAGGAAACATCAGCTTATGATTTACAACGGTTTATTCAAAAGATGATGGAAACACAAGAGCAGGCGACCATCAACAAGAAGGTCGCCAGTCTCAAGACGTATTGGAAGTTCTTGATTGAAACGGATCGGGTGAAAACCGATCCCACCCGAAAGCTAAAAATGAAGTCATTGGCCAGCTCCCAAATGGCTCCCAAATGGCTGACACCACGGGAGCGGTCCAAGTTTCTTGATTTTTTAGAAAGTCCAACCATCGAAAAAAACGAGTGGAAGAGACTCCGGAATATTGCCATGGGGCAATTGATGCTCCAAGCAGGCCTTCGGGTGTCTGAGGTGGCCAGCCTCGATTTGGACAATTTGATAGCCCTGGACAAACCGAGAGAACGGAAAGTTCTCATCCGCTACAGCAAACATGGGCGATCCAGGGAGATTCCACTGAATCTTGACGTTACCAAAGCTCTACAAGCTTGGCTCAAGGTTCGGGGAGAATCCAAAGAGAGTGATCCGGCTGTATTTCTTTCTGAGCGAAAAACGCGGATCTCCGAAAGAGCCATCCAAACTGCGATATCTAAAGTATTCAAAGCCGCCAATCTTCCCTACACCTGCCATTCTCTCCGCCATACAGCGGCGAAGCTATGGGTGAATCACAAAGGGATCGAAGTGGCGCAAAGATTGCTTGGGCACGAAAACATACAGACTACCCAAAGATACGTGACTCCAAGCGAGCATGATTTACGCCAGGCGGTAGATTCCACAAGTTCTGAGCGTGATTAGAAGGAGGAAAACATGATGGCAAAAATCACATTGGATCACTTGATACAACTGTCTGATCTTCAAAAGGAGATGGCAGAAAAGGGAGAGGATTTGTACCCTCAAGATATTAAAAGGGTACTAGGAACAGAAGACTATATGGAATGTCGTGGGAACTACCCTCTTATGTCAGATTTACTTTGCATTTGGGCCGATCCCAAAACAAAAATCATTGTTTATTGCCTGTCCAAAGGTAATACATACGTTGATCTAGAGGAGTATGAAGTCAGTTTTAAACAGTATAATTACGCAGAGTTCAACGAAAAGTTGTTTGAGTTGAAATATGCAATGATGAATTCACAATATGCATATGAGAAAACAACAATCAAAGGTCATTTTGAATCGCTACTGGCCTAGACTCGTAAAAATGACATAGGCAATCATGTACGTAACCAAACGAAAATGGAAGAGCAATTCCTGGCTGGGAACCACCTTCTTGAAGTCGATTTCAAACGATTAGCATGTCGGTAGTATTTTTCAAGATAGAAGATAGGAGGAAAAGAATATGGACAAAGCGTTTCTTCTTGAAGAGATGAAAAACCGAATTCGGATCTTGTCGAAGGTTGATAAACCCACTGCCGCAGCCATTTGTCAGTAACTCGCTGCTTGGATCAGAAGGATTGAAGAGGGAGATTTTGATGGGGAAGAATAAAAGACAAGTGTAGATGAAGAGCTGGCAAATACAAAGGTCGCGTCCGCAAGTACACTGAAAAGCACAAGGGGATGCAATACGCTATCAAACTGGCCAAAGAAAGGGACCAAAACGGGATGAGCATTAGGGAAATTTGCGAAATCACCCAAGTCAGCCGATCTGCTCTTTATCGCGAACTCCAGAAGGAAAGGGAGCTTAATATCCAATGACCGTCGGCATCTATCGTTTGTTCAACAAGGTGACAGGGCGGAGTTATGACGGAAGCAGAGGGAATCGGTGGGGTTGAACTCGAAAGGGTAGCTCTTTTACATTCGATATAGTCCGTTTCAAACTTTCGGGTAGCTGGCATCCAAGGGATGACGCCACATTTACATTTCACTTAGTCAGTTTCAAACCAGGGTGTTTTTCAACCGTACTAACCACTGATTGCCTTTTTGATCAATATAGATTTACATTTCACTTAGTTGGTTTTCAACGGCATCCCCTGGCTTTGTGGGGAGTGGAACAAGATAATTTACATTTCACTTAGTTGGTTTTCAACCCTTTTCCGCCGCCGCTTGCGCCACTGATAAGCCCGATTTACATTTCACTTAGTTGGTTTTCAACCCCTTGTTTTAGATCGTTAAAATCCTTGAAAATCAAGCAAAGCATCTGCGCACAAATAAGAAAAATGCCGTAAACCTCTGGTTATGTTTTTACTCTTTATGATTCAATCGCTGAAATACTTGATATCTTCTTTATGATGAGAGATGATCCAAAGATGAACTTTACTGCAAAAGTGAAACCGACTATGTGAAACGCCTGGACGGTCACACAACATCCAGGGTTAACCCTTGCCGAGTAGGTCAAAGCCCTCGGCCTCAGGACGCTAAATCGCCCCAGCGTCACTCGATGAGTGATATTACTGCCCTCTTAGGACACGCTATCCTTTTGATAATATTCACTTTGCTCTTTGGTGGTAATAAACTTGGTGCTCTTCGCAACGTTACGAGCGGCGTTGTAATCTGCGTTTGCTTCAAAGCCACATTGTTTACATGTGAAGTGAGCTTGATCAGTTCTTTGGCCCTCTTCAAAATGACCGCATTCCGAACAGGTTTTGCTGGTACGATACGGATCTACATACTTGACCTTGATCCCTTCTCTGGCCGCTTTGTACTCGATGAATTGCTGAAGTTGATAATAGGACCAGTTGCGTAATACCGATTTGTTAGTGGATTCTGCCATACTGAGCAATTCAAGATTGATTTGCTCAGCCCTGTATTTCCTCGCAAATTTGACGATCTCTCGACTCAGAAAGTGATTATATGTTGTTACGTAGTTCTTCTCTTTTTCTCTGAACCGATCCAGGGCCTTGAGTTTCTTGTATCTTCCCTTACCACCTTTAGAGGACTTGAGAGCTCTCTGTAAACTCCGATACTGCCTTTGTAAACTGGTACGAACCTTGAGGAAATCTTTGATGTCTCCGATTGCTAGACGAGGATATTTGTCATCATTCAAAGAACAGTACGCAGGAATTTTCAGACCCAGATCGACTCCTACAACACGTCCTTCGATTTTGGATTCGCGCACAGCATCAGGAATGTCTAAAGTGAGAATCAGGATGAGCTTATTGTTTTTATTGAATTGGAGCGCTGAATCACAAATCTTGTAATTTCCATCAAGCACACGTTCAAGAGTTTTATATAACTCCGTTTTGTTTTGTCCTTTGATACCAAGTACACATTGAAAAACGATTCCTTTGATCCACTTAAAATAAAAGGTATCTTCTTCTTTACAAAGGTTTAAGGACCGACCACGGATATATAAAGGGTTGTCCTTCTTATATGTACGTAAGACCCGTTCTCCCGTAAGCAATCCTGCCTTGATATCGTTCTTAAAATCCTGAGTGACTTTTTGGCTCAATCGGTCTTTTGTATCGCTCATTAAGTTAAATTGCTCGGAAATCGCATCACGGACACTTGTTTGTTCAGATGTACCAATAATCTGTTGATACTGTTGAAACAAATCGTTATTTTTTTGTTTGCGCATTTTCTCCAATTTCTTTTTCTGTTTCTCCAGCTTTTCTTTCAGCTGCTCCCGTTTCTCATCCGTCTTCGCTTTCTTGATGTCGTCATAAATTTTATCGATCTGCGAGACCAGCTTGCTCTCTTTCTCCTGATATGCCAAATCCGCTAACCTTAATTTTTGTCGAGCAATGTAGTTGAAATATAAATGATTCATTCCTACATTAAGTGCTTTGTTCTGTTCACGCATCTCGTTGCGAATAAAGCGATAGTCTTCATCTCGATTATTAGAAACGATGGTGACTTGGATTTTTCTTGCTGTGATCATGCTGTTCTCCTAAGTTGTTGAATTCCAGTATGTAACAGAGGTTTACTGCGAATTGCAGTATATCATGAGTTGAAAACAAATTGATTAGTAAATTAATTCCAGTCGATAGTGTTATAAATCAATCTGACAATGAAAGGAGTAGTTACGAAATTAGGTAGTTTTGGCATTGGAAGAGGAACAGGGAGTGGCGGCGAGGATTTTAGATGTGATTAACCGAAAAAGATCCGTATTGTCCAAAGTGAGGGGATGTGTATGAGTAAACTAGAACAGTACCAAAAGATTGTAGTTAGTGGTTTCCTCTATCATCAAGGAAAAGTATTGGTGATTCAAAGGTCATTAGCTGAAACGTTTTTACCTGGATTTTTCGAACTGCCTGGAGGAAAGGTTGACTTTGGAGAAGACCCAAGTGATACATTGAAACGGGAATTTCGCGAAGAAGTGAGTTTAGATGTCTCTGTGACCGGACCTTACCGTACATTTTCTTATGTATCCGATGAAGGAAGAAGACATACAGTCGAAATTGTTTATTTTGTTCGGTTGGACTCAAATGAAATCACTGTTCGTTTAAGTCCGGCTCATACTTCTTATCAATGGGTAAACTTAGAAGAGCTTGATCAACTTCAAGCATCAGATGAAGTAAAACAAAACATAAGGATTGGCTTTGAAAATTACCGATGTGACGACCGTTCGGATATTGATCCGGAACCGAGCAGGCCTGAGTGAATCAATATTCGTCTTTGGGTCTCTGGCCAACATCCGCAGCCATCACCTTCGTTCAGTTTTTTGGCAAGAATCAGTTGTTCGACCCATATATAGACATCATAGAATATTACACATCCCTCCTTAACATAAAGAGAGCTGCCCTTTGTTGCGGCAGCTCTCTTTGTTTCTGAGGAAATTGAAAGTAGATTGCGAAACAATTGATATTACTGTTTTTTCCTCTGTTCTTTTATTTCTAATGAGAGAAATTTATAGAAGGGTCTCAGAAATAACAGTTCAATAGTACCTGTACCACCCTGGCGTTGTTTACTGACGATCAGTTCGGCAATATTTCGTTTTACCGTTTCTTTGTTATAGTAATCGTCACAATATAAAAAGAGCACCACATCCGCATCTTGTTCAATTGCACCCGAATCACGAAGATCCGATAATACCGGACGTTTATCTTCACGTTGCTCACAGGCACGAGAAAGCTGGGATAGAACGATTACAGGGACATCAAGTTCACGTGCTAATATCTTTAACGATCGTGAAATGCTATCTATTTCTTCATTTCTGTTATTGTATATATACTTTTTCGGTCGGATCAACTGTAAGTAGTCGATGATAACTAAGTCTAAACCATGGTCTTTTATGATTTTGTAGCATTTCTCTTTTATCTCTGACACTGTTATATTGGGCTTATCGTCAATAAATAACTTTCTCCCGGATAAAGCTTCTAATGCAGAAGAATATTTCTCTAGGTCTTCCGTTCCAAGAATGCCTTGATGGTATGCTTGAGCGTTAATGTTTCCAACACTACAAATGAGACGATCTATGAGTTGGTCTTTGCTTGTTTCAAGATTGAAATATGCTACGGTTTTGTTTTTATGACTTGCTACATTTGAAGCGATGTTGAGAGCGAGCGTCGATTTCCCCATACTAGGACGTGATGCCAATACAATAAGGTTGCTTTTTTGAGAACCAGTCAGCATATGATCTAAATCAACGAATCCGGACTCCAATCCTTGGATTTTCCGCTGATTTTTTGACCTTTCTTCGAACCTTTCAAATGTACTTATTAGCAAGTTGTCAAGAGGTTGAATCGTATTACTATCATTACTCTGTTCTTGTTTAGAGGCTTTGATTTCTGATATTTCCTTCGGCAAAATACTCTCTCCTTCCCAAATTAACGGCCGTCTGGAAAGTGGGCACCGCGTTGCACGCCGCCGGCTCCCACAGTCAGCCGCGGCACGCTATGGCCACTTTCTAAAAATACTCATCACCATCGAATAAAATCGTCGGCCTTGCGTTTTCATGATGCCCTTTGCAAATAACCACATTCGGTTTATCTGGATCTATTTGTGGCTGCTGAAACTCCACGAAATATTTACATCCATCTTCGCACTGATCCGCAGAGACACTCAAATTTGTTAGTGGACAGTTCCTAACCATACCGCCAACTATTGGCTTTAACATGGCCTGATTAGTGACCCATTCTAGGTCATCTCCGCTTGAACCAATGGTTATAAGTGCTTTATGCTCCTCTATAACTTCGGGAAGGGAATGTTTCTCCATTTCTGGTTCCATCTCTTCGATCGGTGTAGGTAAATCAATCTCCAGCTCCTCCATCGGTGGTTCCAACTTCTCTATAGGGACAGGGTCGATCACTCTTTGTTTGGGAATTTCAAAGTCCCACAAAGTGGCCGCTTTTTCTTTGTCCCCTTCTTTCAGCGCCCGAAGATACGCCATCCATTCGGGAAAATGCTGATGTATCCCGTCATTAGGCTCCTTGTATGGCCCTGTTGGGAAATTAGTGCTGCCATACTTAATTAGTATGCAATCCTCATCTGGCCGAAAGTGCTTAAAAAATTTCCCCAACTTTGGACCTTCGTTGAGAATCAAAGGCTGGCCGCACGCAACGCAAACATACTTGTCTTTTTTGGTTGCATCATCAACATGTACTTCTTTTCCGGTTTCTCTGTTAATACCAAATGGAATGGTAGGCAATTTTATCCCCTCCCTCTAAAAATCGATTTTCACTTCCTCTTCTTTGTTTTCCTGCTGTCAACGAACAATTTAAAATGCAGAAACAATTAGAAGAAAAGCACGGCCGCGATCCATCTGAACCCACTATAAAAGCCCACTCCTGATAAAACAGAGTGGGCTTCTTTACCTGGCTCCCGGACAGGAATCCCAGTAAAAAAATAGAACTTTCTATCATATCTCACCCAATGGAGGGGAAAAATGAAGGAACTGTCAATAGATCGAAAAGAGATACAAGAAAAAATGGATTGGATCATTAACAAGTTTGTGATGGATCCCCAGATCAAAAAATGGGCAGAAGACGTAGATATTCAACTAAGGATCACTGGGGTTGAAGATGAATTATCCGTTTCCTCACTCATTTATTTAATCGATCGATTAAGTCGTGCCTTGTGGGGAATGTGCCATTATGAAGAAAATTGGGAGGACTACGCCAATTGTAAAACGGACAGCCCCTACCACATTGCAAAAAGAATGAAAGATGCTATCGAAGAACGACATGAACATTTAAAGGAACGTGAGCATTTCAAGAATTGGTGGTCACTCACTTCATTCGATGAAGAAAAAGTCCGGTGGCTGATGGATCGGAATGAGGGAGAATGCAATATTCGGGATGCGTTGGACATCTATTACGAATTTCGAGAAAATCCGTACGCCGCAATTAGGTTTCTTAATACCTGTACAGAAGCGGAGCTATCCAAAATTAAGAAGGCGATTGAAATGCTCATTAATTGGTATGGTGATCCGGATGGCGAAAATGAATTCATCGCCTCCCTAGAGTCAATTGGTCGCTTAAAGTCCGATGAGATCTTTGAAATGGTAAAAAAATTCAAGAATCAAAACCAACCTTGAAAAGTACTCCGGGTACTCGGCAGAGGGAAGGGTTCAGCTTCGATACGATCGGGCCGATACAGATGGCCAGCGATGTTTAACAGATGCAACATCGGATTTCAAATAAAAAAGGACCTTGCGAAATAGGCGGGTCCTCTTTTTTATGTCTCTTTAGTATTTACATTTCGCTTAGTAAAGCGGGTCAGGTTATTGCTCTATGTTTTACATCTCACTTAGTGAGTCAATTTCAAACCTGTATGTGGTTGTTATCGTTATCCAACGGTCGACCCTCCCTCCGCTTGCCAGGTAGAGGAGCCTAACCCAGCCCCTTTTCGGCATCTTGATGACCAATAAGCGCCCAAATCTCTTTGGGATCCATGTTTTCATCTATTTACCTTCAATTTCATCAGACTAGACTACCACCATTTTTTTATACTTTTGTAAATTCTCCATCTCCTTCACCGGTTTCCCTTTCACTTCAATCCAAGCATGTGATGCAAACGGAGACAGCTTCACTCCAACGATCCAATCTACTTTCTTGCCGCATGATGTCGCCAACAACGAAAGGGCTAACGAGCGTTCCAAACATGCAATGCGTATGAAGAAAAACCTGTTGAGCTTATCCATCTGTTCAGCTGCTTTTTCTGCCTCATCGATGGTCCATGATTCAGCACAATTCATTTTTCTTTGCTGAAGGATTCTCCGAATGTCTTCGATCTTCTTTGTACGAATCAACCAAAGGGCTTTAGCCAAACAAAACACGGAGCGTATCACTCTTGAATCACCCATCCTTGTTGCTGCAAGCGCTTCAAAAATTCACTCATATCCTGTCTAATTTGTTGGTCCGAAACTTGAAACTGCTCACTTAATATTTGGACTGCTCGATTAAAATCACCTGTCTCTTTGATCTGTTTCAAGAATTGACCACCGGCAGGGTTAAACCCATAAAATCGATTCTCCCGACCATCCAATACAATCCATTGTCCATCAATCTCTGTTATCTCTAAAAAGTCATGCACTTTCCATTTCATTTTGTCCCCTCCTTATTCCTAATCCAAAGCTCCAACGCGATTGTCTGATTGAATTCCCAAAGGGGGATAGATAATCCCATCACAAATCGTTTCAACGTTTCCTGGAACATTGAAGGTTCCACTAATCCCATCTCGGCAAGCCTCATCTTCTGAAACGTTCTCTGGAACCATTCAAAATGCTGTCGAATCCCATGATATACGTCAGGGGTATAATCGCCTTTTGTGTTTCGATTAAGAAGCTCGGCAGGAAGCGTTGAGGCAAATGCTCTTTTTAAAATAGGTTTATACTCATCTGGATTCGTTTTTTTTTCTGGAGGAACGCGAAGACAAATTCGTAAAATGGGATGATCAAAAAATGGAACGCTGATATTCACCCCTTCTTGTCCAGCCAAATCCCTCATTCCATAAGATACATTTCCCACCATCCAAATGTTCTTCAGTGTTGGAAGACATCGGGTTTCTTCAAAAAGCCCATGGGATTCTGGTTCAAACCGATACCATTCAGCCCGAATCGGATGATTTGACAGTTTCCTACGCTGCTGAACTGACTTGATGATCCATTTCCATGGTGAGTCTTTCTTCTTTCTGGCCCATCTCGTTGCATGAGAAATACCGGTTTTCCATTTCCCACGGACAAAGAGATCAGATAAATAGGAGATATCTGCTTCCAGAACAGCATCTCCGCCCTCACCAGAGAAATGGATTTCAGAATCTTGCTCCTTTGCCCATTTCCAAATCGCTTGACCATTGGCAGCGGACCATAAAAAAGAAATCGGGAGATCAGATTTAATGCTTTCCATATCTGCATAGATCGGAGCAACTTCATAGGAAAGAAAATGTTGATGAATAGCTGATGAAGCATTCGCCACTTGTTTTGCGATCCGAACATCCTCTATTTCTTCTTTGCCCAGCATTGTTATGGCCTTAACTTGACTTACTTGGGCGGCCAACCATGTCAATGTAGATGAGTCCAGTCCTCCACTCAGTTCAGAAGTCACTTGTTTCCCTTTACATCGGAGATGAATGGCATCCACGAGTTCTTCACGAAGCATCTCTTGGGCTTCCTCAATATCAAGCGGTGGCTCCTCTTCCGGTTTCCAAGCCCGAAAGAGTAAACACTTTTTTTCTGTTACCCTTAAGCCATAGGTCGGAGGAATTGTATAAATTCCTTTGTAGGGAGTTTCTCCGGTCAAATGAGACTCCCCGGTCAATAATGATTGTTTAAACCAGCTGATGTTTAATGGACTATTCGTGTATTGATGAATGGCTGACAAATGAGAAGAAAAATAAAGTCGAGATCCTACATTCGCATAGTACATCGGCCGAACGTTTCCTAAATCAGGGAACAACCAAAGTTGATCAGGTAATGAAACAATGGTCCGATAGTTCCCCCTAAGAAAAAGGAGATCAGCCGGATCTTGATTCTGCAAAAACTGCTTAATTGCCGATCGAATTTCTCCAAGTGGGGATAACACTTCACCAATCAACCAAACCTTCGCCTGATCAATTGAAAGCTGTGTAATGATAGAAATAGAGGATTCAAGAAAAAAAGGTTGTCTGGTTTCAAAGATCCCTAAGAACATAAGCATCCTCCTTAAAAAATGGGGAGCTGTAGCTCCCCAATTGTTGGTTTCCATTGTTTATTAGCTATAGTAGTTTTTTAGATCTGCGGTATCTTCGAATTTGCTTCCAAGCGTGATTTCTTCAAATGAACCGATGAACACGAATTCGGGTGCCTGATAAGTCATCAGAATTCCTCCTTGTTTTTAAGATCAACGTAAACTTGGTTTCCAACAACACGAGCCTTGATATGGTTGTAGGAAGGCCGTTTTTGCCTTTTCCACGACTCACACCAACCGATTAAGACACTTGTGTGCCTTTCGTCTGTTGTGATCCATTGGTGATCTCTTAAAGAAATCAATGCAAACCCTTCTGGACTGCTATATCCGATATAGCTCCCATCCAAACGACCCGCTGTTGTGAGACCGTCAGGAGCAACTGCCAATAAGTACGGTCGTAAGTCATCGCCAACCTCCGGAAATGGAGGAGTTATTGGATTCACATTGAGAAAGCGATTGACCCAGTTTGAATCAAAGGATTTTTTCATCCATGATGAACTGACCCACCACGGATTCTCTCCTTCTCCTACCCATTCTGCATGAATCCACGGACCGAAAAACTTCTCCGGCGTTTGATCTGTCATTGCAATGTAGGAGCCTTTGGTAACATCACCTCCTTTGAGTTCACCGTTCATTTTTATCAGCCGAACCACGGCATTGCTGTCAGCAAGTGGGAGTACTCGAAAAGGAGAAACAATCCAACCCCCTTCCTTCAACTGTTGTTTCCATGCATTCGGTATTTGATCAGGGGTTGTCCAAGCCACAATCCGATCATATGGGGCAGCAGCTTCCCAACCTTTTCGTCCATCCTGTGTCTCAAATTGCACATGATGAAAATTTCGCTCTTCAAACATCTGACGCGCACGAGCGGTTAGTTTCGGTTCAATGTCGACAGAGACAATCTTGCCACTCGGGCCTACAAGAGAAGCTAACAATGCTGTACTGTAACCTGACCCTGTGCCAATCTCCAACACTCGTTGCCCCTGTTGTACATCTAACAATTCAAGGGTGTTACGGATCGCATCATCAGCTGAAATCTGGGGAATGAGACTCCCGTCTTCTTTGTGCACAAACTCTTCACGGTTTACGCAATTAAATGCTTCTGCAATTGTAGTCATCCTGTTCCTCCTCTACATTATTCTGAATTGATCTTTTCCTTATGCTGCAAGTTGAATCCCTCTTACCCTGCAAAAATATCGTAGGAAAATCCGGTCACGATTTGTGTACCCTCTAATCCCTTTACAAAGATCAAATGTTTGAGCGGGATCAAAATATTTTTTTCTTTATCAGCCAACTGAATCAAGATCAGTTTACAATCAGGGACTTTCGGCTTTTGATCATTCATTTCTTCGCTCTCCTTTTCTTAATATCAATGAATATACCAATACAAATCCATGTTTATTTGTCTTTTTCTCGGTTTTAGTCTATAATCAGAATCATAATAATGCAAATTAATTTAATAATCATAATATTCCGCCTCTAATATGAATTTGGCTGTATTTAATTCCACTTATTATGAATATCAACTCTAAAATCGCTTTCTAAAAAAGAAATATGCTGAAAATACGCTATCTTTGGTTCGGTTTCGGCGGAAAATGTTCAAAAAATTTTTTTGAGGTGAATCAGATGACTGCCTATCTTGATCGGGAGAAACTGGGTGAATGGATTCGAAGAGAACGGAAGAAGAAGGATTTGCGTCAAGGTGATCTAGCTGATTCTTTTTTATCTCAAAGCGCTATTAGCCACATTGAGAGTGGAAAAGTACATGTGAGTAAAGAAAAGATAGAATATCTTCTCGAAAAACTAGGTTTAGACAAAAGTGAATTGGATCATTTTCTGATCCCTGATGAAAGACTAGAGGAAGAATCCTTATATGAAGAATTAAAGTTAAAATTAGTTGCCGCAGAAACCATTGTTGATTTAGTTGATCCAGAGGAAGGATTAAATTGTCTTCGGTCCATTACCTTACCTCAAAATCATCTTTTTCAAGCTAACATGGAATACGTTAAAGGAAAAGCATTTCGTATTAAAAAGAAATGGGACAAAGCCTATGATCATTTCTTTCAATCGATTCACCTTGTTCATGCAACACCAGGACTAAAAGAAAGTAATATTGAAAGCGCATGTTTTCATGAGTTGAGCTTTATTGAATACTCCCAAAACCATTTTCATCGAGCAGTTGAATTTGCTGAGGAGGCCCTTAGTACCTTCCAAATGAATGGTGAACGCCAATATTACTATGATTTAATCCGAATTAGCCAAGTGATCTATTTGGAAAAAGTAAATCGGATTGGAGAAGCACAAAAGATATTGGATGAGATGGCGAGGGGAAAAAATCATTTTCCTTCCCTCTTTTTAAGTACAGGAAAAGAAGCGTCATTAAACGCATATGAAATGCAAACACGTTTTTTACAAAGGGGTAAACAATATCCGCAAGCAATTGATTTAGCGCTTCAAGGTCTGGAGCTTGCTCGTATTGATAAGATGTATGATCGTAGCTTTGAATTATTGACAACCTTGGGTTCCATCTACATTGAGATGAACAAATTACATCTAGCAGAGTGCTGTTTTAAGACAGCGTTGTCGTTGAAACACAAAATTAAACGTGGATATCTTCTTGCTTACGTTTACAATGAATTAGGGAAGTTGTACGATAAACAAGAGGAAAGAGATCGGGCCGAAAAAGAATTTCAACAGGCCCTAAAATATAGTCGAAAAAACAATGATTTATATCGAGAAGTAGATGCATTGCTTGGGTTAGGAGAAGTGTTTTTCCACCAAGGAAAATATGACCAAGCAGTTGGCGTCTTAAATGATGCCTTAACGTTAGCTAAACTTCATAGCCTGAACGAAAAGGTGAATCGAATTCTTCTCCTAATGGGTCAATGTTTAGTAAAAATGGGAGACCCCAAGTTTCAAGATATAGCAATGGACTTCTTTTATGTCAACATGAAGTCCATAGAAGGGGGTGAAACCATGCGTGGTCCATTCAAACGTCATGCAGCCGGCGATCCGCCAACTGGATAAAAAGAAAAAACTCAGTATTTAAATAATACTGAGTGGAGACAAAGGAACTTTGGATTTATTATATCACATGCATTTCAAAACAGCGGGCAAATGAGCCGCTGTTTTTAGTTACGGGCCAATGATTCATTAAGTCCCAGGAAGGGGGCAAGAGAAAAAAGATGAGGGATAATCTAGATAAACGCAGGCTTCTCAAGGTATGGGCGAAAAGAAAAAAGGAAATAGATCGACAGCTCATCAAAGAAAACATCACAAATGATGAACAATTCAAGCCTTACATAAACCAGCTATTTATGGAAATTGGCCCTCTCTGGTTCCAAGCCTTTAGGTTTGACCATCCGAGCCAGGAGTATAACCACTGGAACCTGAAGTGTTGGATCGAAGAAAATGAAAATGATTGCCGGAAAAAAGGGGATTCTAAGAAGGCCCTCATCTGGGTTCAAATGTACAATTATTTTATAACCTTATTAGAAATGGAATTGATACCCCGTGATCCATATGAGCCGATAAATATAGCCCACTCCTGATCAGAGTGGGCTTATCATTACCAGCCAAAACCACCAAAACCGCTACCGTTATTATCATTATCGTTGTTGCCGTCATCATCGTCGTCCCCCCAACCCGGAGAAAAGAAACTCATAGCCTCGTCGATTTTGGTTCGATACTCCTCTTCACTGATATCCGGGGGATCAGAGAAGTAGGATAACTGCTGTTTTTCTGCCTCTTCCCAACGTTTCCGCCGAGCTTCTTCCCTGGGTTTTATATACTTCTCATAGTCCCTGGATTTATAATTACTGCTGAATCTGCTAAGTGCTCTTGCATCTTTTTGAGCTTGAGTTTCCTCACCATCCCCAAAAATAGCGCGCCAAATGCTACCGACTTCCCGTTTTTTCCCCATATCATTTTCCTCCCTTTAATGTTCTCAATCTATCCAATCAAAACCAGCTCTTGTTTTCTGCTTCTTCTCGGATTTTCTGTTTAATATTCTGAACCATTTGCCAGCCTTCTTCAGGGGTATCAACCCGAGAAGGATCTAATCTCGTCGACATAGCCTTCTCTTCAATCTCTTCAATCTTCTTTTTTGCCTCATCGGGGTCAGTGGTAAAGAAAAAACCCATCATTCTCTCCTCCCAAAAAACATGGGAGCATCACATTGACACGATTACATGGGCATTGTACGCTCATGGTAAGCAACACTCCCATGTGTTGTTTTAGCTTGGCTCATCAAAGGGTGCTTGCCGGCGTCTTTGATGGGCCTTTAATTTTGTTTTCGAGTAACACCATCTGATCAAGGAGACGAGCAATCGCTTTATCTCCTTTCACTGTTGGATAACTTGCTTGATGTTTTAGTAATCGATCTATCTGCTGATCCAAATCCTCAATCAATATGTTAATTTGACGAAACTCATCTTTCACTTCAGCCACCCCTCTCTTTTCAAGTACTCACGAACAGCCAAGCGAATAAATTCATTCCTCTTGTAGCCTTTTTCACGGCAATAATCATCTACAATCGCAAGAAGAATTTCCGGCATGGTAACTGGTGGTATTTTTACACCACGACCATCGAAAATTTTTGGCATTTCTACACCGCCTTTAGGGTTAAGATTTTACTCAACCTCCCCCCTCCCCCATCAAAGGGAGGAACCTTTTTTTTCAGTAACGGAGATCAAAAAGATATCACTTGTATATAGAAGGTATATCTCTTTCTCTGGTTTATGGTCTTTGTTTAAAGAAAAAACGCGTGGCCGATGGAGCCGATGGATTGATACCCATTTGAATTTCTTGATACATTATTAAAATTAAGTGCCTGTCTCATCATCGTGCAGATCATCTTCCCAGTCGTGGATTTCTATCTGGCTGAGATCAATGGTTTTTCGTTGTGGAGCTGGCAACACAGAGCGTTTTTTCCTCTTTCGCATTTCCTGAGTCAGCTGTTCATAATCCATTGGCACATTTTTGTTCATTTCAAGGATCTTTTCCTCAAAATACTTTGGCCATTCGAAGCGGTAGATCGTCTTCATTACCGCCTTTTTTACATCTGGTTCTTCGCTAAGGTAGTACGTTTTTTGAAATAAGGGATCTTTTTTTAGCTCTAGTGTTTCATCGCCAATGAACGGCAACCAGCTCGGCAGCTTTATTTCCACTTCCGGGTACTCATTGTAGAGTTTTGCTGTATAACTCATATTTTGGCGGTTATACTCAATCCTCACATAATAAAAACCAAATCGTGTGTTCACACAAAAAACATTGCCTCTCTCATGTGGTAGATGGTTCATTTTTTCCTCCTTAATGCCAAGGGGGAGTGTTATCATCCTTCGAAAATCGGATCATCACAGTCACTTCCTCTCATCGTCGACTACTAAGTGAATTTCCTTCGACGCTTTGAAATAAGGAATGATCGGAGGCTGTTTGGTTTTCATCCAAGCCTTTTTCATTTCACGGCGAAGGATTTTGATTGTATCCGCTCCAAATGCTTGGATCGGATCAAATTCTGGATCGTATGGGTAAAATCTCAGCCCGATTTGCATGCGATCATCAGGCTTGGTTTGCTCCCCGACAAATCTCATTTCTCCGATCCGGCCCTCAATCCAAAACTTACCGCTCCGATCTTCCCCGTGACGTTCAACGTTTACTTTCATACAAACTCCTCCTTTTGCGATGACAGCCATCTGATTTTTCTTGTCACTGTCGGCCTTCACAACTGGAACGCGCCGGGTAAAGAAAACAAGTTGGTTGTCGTGCGTCTTTTCAGTTGATTTTGAATCTTGTTTGGCCAAATGAAGCGCCTCCTCTGAAACAAAATATCAATCTTCTGAACATATTGTATAACTGTCTGATCAAAAGGTCAATAGTCTGATACAAAAAATTAAATTGTTGATATTATTGGTTAGACATGTTACAATCTTTCTGGAAAAATATACAGGGAGCAATGCAAATGAACAGCCCAATTAAATGTCATCTAAGTAGAATCATGGGAGAACAAAAAATCAACATGACTGATCTAGCCCAAAAAGCAGGAGTAGCCAAGAACACTGTTCGTAGTTTGTATCACGAAGATGCAAAAGGTATAACTTGGGAAGTTTTAGCCAAACTGTGCGAAGCATTAGGCTGTCAACCTGGAGATCTACTTGAATATGTGAAAAAACAACCTTTGGAATGAAAAAAGCCATGTATGGGTAGACACCCGTACATGACTTCAGACTTCATCCAACATTCTAACAAAGAAACATTTGTTCTCATTCCATGGTATAATAATCTGATGTAAAAACCAAAAAAGCCCTTTATGGTTCGACTTTGGCGGGTCCGACCACAAAAGGCTTTTGGAAAAATATCAGCCCAAGAAAGAGCTGGTACTAACATATTCCTATAGAACAGTATATAGACTCCTACTGAAGTCTACAATGGGGAAAAAATAGGAAATTTTGTTGTACCTCGTCTTTCTTGGATGGGAAAAGGAGAAGGAAACGTGCCGAAAAACGAAAAAGACCAAAGTCAACTCATCCAAGTAGGTTCGATGCAGGCTTATCATACTTTCAGAAACATCATTGTTGATGGCAAAAATAAATTTGACTTGAATCCACCATTTGAACATTGGCCAATGGTTACAATCGAAAGTAGGAATGTCAAAGGTGTGGTGAATGTGCGCCCCGATCCCGATGTTGTAGGGGAGTATCTAAACCCGAATGAATTGGAGATGTGGCAATCAAAAATGAGAAAGTACATCATGGCCATGAACGATCTGACTGCAGATGTTCTGGACATGGTTACATATAAGTGGCTGACTACTTGTAAACACCCAGAACACATGGTTACAGTTACAGCAGATGAACTTTTAAAATTAAGAGGACTACAACCGCAAAAAAGTAGTGGTCGCACCAAAAAGGATGGTAGTGTTGTTAGAGGAGGATTTAGCATAGAAAAAAAAGAGTTAATCAAACAACACATCAACATTTTAAGGAGCACTTGGATTGATATTAGAGAGATGGAACTACCAACTGAGGAAAATGGAAAAAGACTCTTGAAAAAATTTAAGGCTAGGAGTACCGCTATTGTCGTTTCATCAATCATTGATGAAATTGCTGATGATGGAAAAGAAATACCTTACGCCTGGCGAGTCAGACCCGGTGATGTGTTCGCACCCTTCCTTCTGGATCGGGCAGCACGTCAAACCGCCTGGATGAGCCAAATGGCGCTTAAATTCGACCCTTATCGTGAAAAATGGGAAAAACGTTTGACTCGCTACTTCGCTTACCAATGGCGAGTGAGGCACAATACCGGTAATTTTTTGGCTCCGATTAAGGTAAACACTTTATTGGAGAATGCAGTTCAAGATGAAGTTGATCCAAAAAATCCCTCAAGAACAAAAAAACGATTAGAAAATTCTCTGAACAACCTACGCAAAAATCGTGTTATCAAAGATTGGAAGTATATAGATGGAGATGAACAAATTGTAGGACAAAAGGGCTGGTGGCAAAATATAGTAGGAGGATGGCAGCAATGGAAGATTGAAGTCACTCCGCCTACTGAACTTTTAGAGGCTTATTCTGAGCTTGCCACAGCAGCAAATGCAGTTTCAAAATCTAACGCGAGTACTACTGTGAGTCAATCTTCAATCGGCGGTAATATACGTAAAGTTAGAGAACAAAACAACTTAACTTTGGAACAGGTCTGCAAGGAAATTGAAGAAGTTACTGGTCATGTAATTAACGTTTCAACGATTTCTAGGATCGAAAATGCCGAATCCAAACCAAGGAAAAAGACCCAAGCGATTATCGAACAATGGTTAAAAAGATATGACGTTTAACCCTCTTTTGCAAAAGAGGGTTTTTTCTTTTTGCAGATGCAATTGTTAAAAATGCAAAATAGACTCAGTTTCAATTTCAAACACCTTGATTTTACTGCATTTTAGGTTTTGCTTAACCGGCTCAATTTGCAAAAAGTCTACCCTATCCTGTGGCGAAGTCTACCCTATCCTGTGGCAAAGTCTACCCTATCCTGTGGCAATGAAAATTTTTAAGCCAATGGTTTCAACGGTTTTCGCTCTTTTTGCATTCCTTACTATATTTACTATCTTTACTCCCGCGCCCGCTCCTGAAAAAGTCGCGGGCGGCGTGTAAAATAAGATCTACCGAGCCGATCCGGTTCGGCATTCAAATGCAAAGGGAGGACAAACGAAATGGCAAGACAATTTTCCATCGCTGACCAGTTTACCGATCCAACTGCAGAGGAACAGTTATTAGCTACGATCTATCACAATCCAGATGTGTTTTATGAAGTAATCGATTCGGTACCAGTAGATACTTGGACCTATTTTCAGAAAGATTTCCGCATGTTAGCTGAAGCGATCGAGATGGAGCAACCATTACCATCCATTGAATTGAATCAACCACCCGTCCACGATCCGGAAGCATTGGCCAGACGTATTGCTGATCTGTATCAAAAACGAGTAGCTGCGCTTCTCCTAGAAGACTCACTACAGAAGTTACATAGTGATGCGCCCGCTGGAGAATTGATTTCCAATCTTGAGCAAGGCTTGGTGTCAGTACAAAACTCTATTCGTGAAGTTCAAATGGGACAGATGATAAATGTACCGTCTTTATTTGATGATTTGATGAAGGAGTTGACCGAACGCCACCAAGCATTCAAGGAAAGGGGGCGTACAGCTGTAGGTTTGGCAACAGAGATCCCGACGTTGGACAAACTTCTAGGGGGATTGCAAGAAGGAATTCATTTACTTGCTGCGGAGCCAGGGCAGGGGAAAACCACCTTTGCTTTGCAAATTGCCCGGACAGTTTCAAAGAATGGTTATCCAGCTATTTTCGTGTCTTTTGAAGAATCACTTGATCGCCTTACTCTTAAGTGTCTATGCTCAGCTGCACAGATGAACATCAAACGTTATTCTGAAGGATGGGGCAATCCAGAAGAGCTTAAACCGGCTATTCAGCAATATGGTCCTCAGATGAGAAATCTCCACTTTATCCAGGGAACGAAAAGGCTCACTGTTAATTATTTGAAGGCAAAAGCCCTCCAACTTATGCAAAAGACAGGAAAAGATAAATGTTTAATCGTTGTGGATTATTTACAGCGTTGGGCAGCTCACCAAAGAGAAAATAGCTATGGTGATTTCCGCCATACAGTTCGCGAATTGGTAGCAGAGCTGAGGGAATTAGCCTTACGGTTGAAAAGTCCTATGGTGGTAATTTCATCACAAAATCGTATGGGACAGGGGACTAGCCGCCTTTCATCTTTGAAAGAATCGGGAGATTTAGAATATGATGCGGATTCAGCTATGTTCTTAACCAAGTCTGAGGACCGATTTGGTAGCGGAACTGCCCGAATGGTTGATCTTCACTTGGAAAAAAATCGCTTTGGAGATAAGGGACGGATTGACTTAGTATTTAGACCTGAGTTTGGTATCCTTCGTGAGCAAGATTAGAGGTGATTAAGGTGTCAAACTGGAGAACTCAGAATGGGTATTATAAGGGGCTTTCTGAAGCCGACATCTTTGGTTATCCAAGAAATCAGTTCAACTACAAGATTAATCGTGCCGGATGGGTTCGTTTGTATTGTCCTGTTCATGGGGGGGATCGTAGCTTAAGTTTTGCATTAAATGCTGAAAATGGCTTTTTTTCCTGTTGGCAGTGTGGTGTGCAGGGATTCACTGTGGAGGCAACGGAGAAATGGAAAGAAGAGCAGCGGCAAAATAAAAAAGGTCCCAAGGATCTGCGCTCCTCAAGACCTTCGTTTATGTTGAACAAAACCTATTCTAAAGAAAGTTTGGCATGGAAGCAAGGTACAGATTTCACCGATTGGAGCCATGCAGCGGAGGTGTTTCAGTTCCGCTTTGATGGAAGTATCGCTGAAAGGTATGTTAAATGGCGTGGCATTTCACCGGAAGTGGCCAAGAAGTATGGATTAGGATTTTGTCCACCAAACGAATGGCCAAACAAGAAAAATGGGAAAACGGTCATGTTTTGGAAAAGGGGACGGGTCGTTTTCCCCCACTCCGATCTGGATGGCCGTGTGGTGAATTTGTATGGCCGTGCGATCGGTGTTGACGATGTTCCTGTTAAATTGAAGCATACTCACTTACCGGGCCCGCGGGGGATATTCAATGCGCCAGCATGTCAAGAAGATACCATCTTCATATGCGAGGGGCCGTTTGATGCCTTGTCGTTAATAAGTGCTGGTTATACCAATTCTATCGCCATTTTTGGTGCAAATGGTTTGCGCTGGGAATGGTTAAAGTCGAAGACCTTGGTTTTCTGTCTTGACCAAGATGCTACCGGTAGCCGCGCGTGGAAGGAACTTGCGATGGAAGCCAAACTGCGTGGCAAGCAAGTATACTGGTTGGATGAAGAAGTGTATCAGGGATGCAAAGACTTGAACGAGGTTTGGGTGAACACGGGTTTCATAAAAGTGGGAAGTTTGGGGGATGAGCAAAAACAGGAGCCTATTCCTTGGGATGATGAGCTGAATCAAATGGAGTATGAGATGACCATCGATTTCTTTAAAAAGGAATATGGTGATATTGAGAAGTGGGCTCAGCAATTTGATCCTGAATTAATCGATGTATTAGCCACTTGTGAGAAAAGGGTAAAATTAGCTATGAGGATTAAGGATACAGAGATGTTCCGCCAACAATTACTTGAGTGGAACCATGCTTACAAGACAATTGTACAAGTTTATAAAGAAGTAGCCGCAGGAGGATCTTCTGAATAGGAAGATCCTTTTATTAAAAGGGGTTTGTTTGAATTGCACATTTGTTTGTATTACAAACTGTTTTGAAGTGTGTATATGCAACTAATTTACTTTGGTTTTCATGGCGAGTGACTGACAAGTGAGCGACATCAATTCGTTTCAAAGGAAAAAAATGGTGTAACAGCTAATATAACCTATGAGACAAACTTTTGACATTTTGCTGCCTGAAATCCTTTTATAAAGGGATTGGTTGTGACAAGTGTCTGACAGGCGACAGCAGAGAAAATGAGTGGCTAGGAGGAGAAGGGGTGACAATATGGAAGAGTGGCTGACATTCACAGAGATGGCGAACTTATTGGGAATGTCTGATCGTACACTTAGACGGTATGTGACCAACCATGGAAACTACGTGAATGTAAGAAAAGAGCCAGGGAGACCTACGGAGATACATAGAGAATCAATTGACGTAATCAAGCAAATTCGCCAGATGTATGACAAGGGATGGGATCGGATCAAAATTGAGAGGCGACTGGCGGAGAGCAGACCAATGATCATGCGTATCGAGAGTGAAGATCCAGCGTTGCCGGCCACAATAGGAGAAACCTTTTCTGCATTTAGACAGATTTTGCAGGAGATGACAGAGCGACAGAAACGGATCGAGGAAAACCAACGCCTTATCTTGGAGCAAATCTCACGTCAGGAACAGGGATATCGGCAGGGATTAGAGGAGATTACGGCTACATTAAACCGAGACAAGCACCGAAAAAAAGGATTTTGGCGTTGGTTTGGCAAATAGCAGCGAGATGCTGCTATTTTTATTTGTCGAGTTTCTTTTAACTTTTTTGTTAAAAGACCTTGATCTATTTAACAAAAAAGTTAAAATAGTAATTGAGCAAAATAAATTGAATTGAGGGGCGATTAAAAATGATGAAAAAAGTAATCTTTAGCGCATCGGACTTGGGGAACTATGATGGGAAATTCATTTTCGGCTTTGATGGGAGAGATACATTGAAGATTCCGAATGCGATCAAACCAGTGAAAAGCGATGTGGATCTTCGCGTCATTGCACATGATCTGGAATTGATTGATTGTCTGCGCTTCGAGATCGAGTCGGAGGCTTTGCAAGAGTATGGGAAAAAAGGACGTTTTTTGGTGGGACAAGCCGCTATCAATGCCGGATCAGCAGAACAGGCCAAAAAACGAAATAAAAAATATAAAAGTGATCACACAGTCATCAATTTGTTGGCATCTCACGCCTACAAAGCTGCACGTGATTTCGAGCCTGGCGATGACAAAGTATTGCATGTGGATGTTGTGACGTCTCTGGCTTTGCCGATTGAAGAGATTACAACGCCAGGTGTGCCGCAAGAGTACGCGATGAGATTGAAAACCGGGCCGCATATCGTTCGGTTCTTGAACACGCCAGAGTTCGATGGGTTGGAGGTTCATCTTACCTTTTCAAAAATCTATCTAATGCCGGAAGGGTATGCGGGATTTGTTTCAACCAGTAGTGATCGGACCGGTCGCATGATTGATGATTTCAAAAAGTATAAGATCCTGTTGTTGGATTGGGGCGGCGGTGATCTGGATGCTACGTTATTTGATAAAGGTAACGTTGTAAATGGCAGAGGTTACAAATACGGGGTTAACCCGATGTTGCTAACTGTGCGGGATGAAATTTATAGGAAGCACTCTTATTCCTTCAAATCAAACCAAGATGTGATTGAGGTTGCAACCCGTTCTGACGTGAATGAACGTTATATGATTGAAGTGCCTGGCGAGGGTGAAGTCTCAATCCAAACCATTTTGGAAGACAAGCAGTTGGATCTAGCCAAGCAAGTTCATGGTGTGATTGAGAACTACTATGAAAACGGCCATTCTGACATCCATGCAACGATCTTCATCGGTGGCTCCAGTTACTTCATGAAGGATTCCATCAAACAGGTAAACGGAGGAGCTTTGGTTTACAAAGATGACATCAACTTGAAATTGAAAACTGAAGGAACGTATCGGGTCTTTGTTCCGGAAACACTAGAAAGTGCCCAGTGGAGCATTGCCCGTTCGTTGCACAAGACACTTCTTCGAAAATCACGTGAGGATGGACTGTATCAAGATGCCGCTGTTCACCAAGGTTGATTTTGAATTCGGCTCAACCTTGTAACAGCAGGGTTGAGTCTGATTTCAAACAAAAGGTGGTGAAGAGAATGGCAAAAAGAAGAGCACAAGATGGAGAAGCAAAGAAAGTCGAAGCCGGCGATCTAATGTATTGGCGTTTGCCCAAAGAAACCCCAGATTGGCTTCTAGCGTATTTGAATTCTTTAGGAAAAAAAGAGTTGTCTAGCTTTGTGTATGAGGCGTTTGAGAAAGAGGCCAAAGTCCGCCTAGGAAGCCAACAAAATGAAGAATATATCTTGGCTAGAGTAAAAGGAATCCCGATCACGGCGGAGGAAAAAAAGTGGCTGAGTAATGATATGACTCAAGGAATGTTGGGGTTGTTGCTGGTCCAAATCATGAGGGAGCCATCTAAAGCGTTGAACACTAATCTTAATGATGAAGTATCAGCTACTGATGAAAATCCGGAGGAAGAGATGGCAGTTAACTTCGCGGATAATGCCGACCATGATGATTTTATTTCTGAAAACACATATGATTTTTAGACAAGTGGTGACAAGAGTTTCCGCTTTTTATTCGAAATCAAGAGAATAAATTTCTACATGAAGATAAGTTTCCTTTAAAAAACATAAGGCCCTGGACGATCCGCACATCGCCCAAGGCAAACCAACACCTTAGAAGGAGTTGATAGAAACGATGACATGGTATCAAAAAAAGCGACAAAAAGCAATGGAACGATATCATAGAGGATATTATCCTCGCCATCGGAGGACGCCGAATCTGCTGGTTTGTGGTTTGTATGAATTGGGTTATCTTATCGCTGACTTTGGTCCGATGTGCGTCAATTTGTTCGACGCGATCTATACGAATATCCGAAAACTATTCGCTTTCATTGTGGGGCTGTTGATCGAATTGTCCACCGTCATTATCCTCATCGGGACGATCGCTTTCAGCATTTTCCATTCCATAGAGTTACTCCGTCGGGCGGGTGCAACTGGCGGGTTGGAATACATCGGTGTGGTGATGTTTGAGGTGGTATTTATCTCTTCGACAGCTACCCTGACCGGAACCTTAATGAAAAAGAAGAAACCCAGCGGATTCTTCGCTATCGTGGGTTTGATGTTCTCCATCGCGGGTTTCATCATGGGAATCGCGTTCGTGGAATGGTCGAATATCACCGGAATGGCAGACAGTTGGACAGGACGAATCATAGGTGGCGCCACCCCGGTTCTTTTGATAATCACCGAAGGCGTTCTCGCCTTTCGCTATTTGAACGAGTTTGCGGAAGAGGACGAAACCAAAGTGTTGGAAATCATCCAAAGGAACCGGTTGACGATCGAGGATGTCCGACGTGCCATCCAGCTGTACCTGAACCAAACCAAAACCCATCCACCGATGGTACAAGATGGTCAAGAAAAAGTGGTTAAATCGATGGTCAAAAATTCGGTTCCAAATGAAGTCGAAAATGGGTCAGAAATGGTTGATAAAGTGGTAGCGAATGTGGTCGAAAACGTACCAGAAAAAGTGGTTGAAAACATGGTAGAAAATGAACCCGAAAAGGTGGTAATAAATGACCGCGAAATTTTGGTAGAAAATGCGGTTGAAAAAGAGTCGGAAATCGCGGTAGAAAACCAACCAAAAAACGAGGGGGAAAACGACCAAAATACCAACCAAGAATTAAGCAAAAACGCACCACAAAATAAACCAGAAATCCAACCAGAAAATGAATCCCAAGCGGAAGCAATCGAGCCAGAAAAATCAACGGATTTGACAGAGCAAACCACCGAAGAAAATAACCAAAATTCCGGCGAAAATGCGGTAAGCAAAGTGGTAGAAAACACGGTACCAGAAATGGTAGAAAATGTGGTAGAAAAAGTGGTCGAAAATGCGGTAGAAAACAACCACGAAATCAACCATGAAACCAACCAAGAAAATGACCACCAAAATGACCAAGAAACCAACCACGATTCCTACCATGAAAACGACCATAAAACCAACCATGATATCACTCATGAAAGCAACCAAAATATTGACCAAGAAGATGACCAAAAACCCGACCGAGAAAGTGACCAAAAAGAAACCAAAAAAACGGTCGCTTCTTCTACCAAAAAGAAGACCAAAAAATTAGTCCGGTCCCGGAAGAAAGATCCAGCACGAGAACGCGCCATCAAGAAAGCAAAGAAATGGGCATTGGAATACTACCAAGAAAATGGAGATCTGCCGGGTAGAACGAAAGTTGAGAAGGGCGCGAAATGCAAGCAATCGGTGGCACGTGATGCCCTCGATGAACTGAGAGAAGAGTTGGGGCTGAAGGCATCATGAAAAAAGACGCTCCCGGGCGATCCGGCGAGCGTCACAATCTTCTTTCTCTTATTGCTGATTCTACCAATCAATGCTAGAATTGAGCCAATGAAACGGAAAAACGGCTCCGATCCCCGCCAAGAGATGAGCCGCATTCCGTTCCGCATATTCAACTATTCACTTCCCATTTTACCCGCCAATTTGCCTTTTGGCAACCATCTATTTTTGTTAAAATAATGGGGAATTGCGCGAATTGCGCGATGAATAGCGGAACAGACGAGTGCGAATCCTCTTCTTGGCGCGGGTAGTGGCCGCGACAGGGGGAGGATTTTTTATGGCTGACAAAGGCCGTGTAATGAAGCGGAAAAATCCATTTATCATGATTGATCGAAAACCCATCGAGGATCCACAACTGTCGTGGAAAGCGACCGGTCTGATGACTTATTTCGTCGGCAAGCCTGACGGCTGGGAATTCCGGATGGATCACATCATCAAGAGCAAAACAGATGGAGAGAAGTCGGTCCGTTCGGGGATCAACGAATTGAAGGAGGCCGGCTACATCGTTCGTGTGGCCTTCCGGAAAGATGGGAAAGTCAAGGATTATGAATTCTTTGTCTACGAGGAGCCGGTGAAGTATCCGACCACCAAGGATCTGCACATTGACCTAGATCTCTGGGAGAAGTACATGGCGGATCACCAAGAGGATGATCTGATAGACGTCACGGTAGCCGCTCTGGAGATCAAAGAAATGAAGGAACAAATGAAGCAGGTTTCCCAAAACCGGCAACCAGAGAAAAATCAAGGGTTTGAGCAGGTTTCCCAAAATGGCAAACCAGAGAGTTTTCAATGCTCTGAGCAGGTTTCCGGTTTTCAGCATCCTGCTTTTCAGCATCCTGAAAACGCAGGACTATCAATAGGTACTTTATCTATATCAAATCAAAATAAGAATTATGATGATGATGCTCAATACCTCCAGCTACGAATCCTGTTTATGAATGCAGGCGGACAGGACATCAAGAAACACGATCAACACTATCAAACCTATCTAAATGCATTGGCTGAAATAGGTTCTTTTGAAAAAATGAAAGAGCTGGCCAGCAAGTACATAGTTGCCGTCAAAGAAAACAACTATCATGAATCACCACAAATCGTATGGTTCATTTCTGATGGATGGAGAAACTTTGTTGCAACAAAGGTAAAGAAAATGACGAGAAGGTACAAATCTGACAGTGATTTGCCTGAAATGCTTAAACTCCAACTTGAAGGCGGCCAACAGCAAGAACCGATTGATCCGCAAGAGCAGGAACGGAAAGTAGCAGAGTTGAAAGCGAAAATAGAGCGAATGAACAAAAGTTCTAAACCAAAAACCCCGGTTATTTGATGCGCTGGAAACGAATGGAGAGCGGCAAGGACTGCTCTCCTGAGTTGTACGGAGGAGAACTTTATGAATAAAAAACAGCAAACTATCGCATTATCAAAGATATTGTTTCCTGCGTCTTTCAAAAAAACAATGCCTCGCAGGGAAAAGATAGAGTCTTTGAAGGCGCATATACAAAAAACAGGCACACTGGATCAAACAATTATTGTCCATCCGAAAACCAATATGCTTGTAGATGGTTTTGCTCGCTATCTGGCTGCTAAAGAATTAGGGCTGAAAGAAGTACCAGTCCAATTTGGGACGAAGAAAAGACCAAGCAAGAAACCACCAAAAAAACATCGACCCAAAGCAAAAATTTCGGATGAAACACGGTTAGCCATCTGGGAAGCGGAAGATGGGCGCTGTGAGGTATGCAAAAGAGCCATGGACAAGCGTTTTGCGCGTTGGTTGCCGGTTAATCCCGCCAAGATAGAGGATAAACCTGAAGATTTGCATTTGGCGTGTATCGATTGTAGCCGGAATCAGCCGGAATATTTGCGGACTTTCATCCGAGTAGATAAATCTGTTATGAAAAAGATTGAACAAAAAACAGAGTATGACAACGAGCTGGAATTTGTAAATGATTTCCGTGAACATGCTGTAATTGTTGGAAAGAATAAAGAGTTTAGAACTTATTGGCTTCCTGGTATCGGATCGTTTTTAATCAAAACGCTCGACGAAAAAGAAAATGGACTTCCTGTCAGAGAAGTATTCCAAGCTAAGTCTATTAAGGTGAATGGCAAACTAAAAATAAAACCGCAGGAACGAACGCGTGGGTTTAAACGTCCGGTTCTTCAATTGAGTTAAGAGCTGGAGAGAGAAATTGAAGGATTAAAACAAAAGATTGACCAAACGAAAGAGGAGCTAACCCTTGATGGAAACTGATGGGAAGTGTCCAGGACATTTCCGCTTTTGATAGAATTGATCTTGCGAGGAGTGATAATAGTGGCAGAAATCGATGTTAATCAGCTGGCGGTTCAATTAGCCGAAGCTGTAAGAGCTAGTTTGAAAGGCGATTTGGACGATATCAAAAATAGATTAGACAGAGTAGAATCTCGTTTAGACCAAGTTGAAACAAGTTTGAAGAAAGTTGGAAATGAAGTAAAAGACGCTCACACAGCCATTATTAGCCTTGGGCATGATGTAAGGAAACAAGAGCGCGTGACTAATAACCTTATCCTTGATGTTTACCGTTTGAAGAGCGAAGAAGAGCAACAATAGATCGAAACATGTAGAAATTTTCGTTTATAAGGCGTGTTTTGTGTCGGGGATATATAAATGTACCCCTGTCGTTTTTTCGTCGCTCTACGGAGCTTCTAGACCCCTGAAAATCGATTCTCGATATCTTATTAGTATATCCATGAATCTGATTTTTTATGCCGACCGGATGGCTGACAGGAAACGGGAAGAACAGGAAACGGGGACTGTCTAGGACATTTTCCCTTTGTAATCTATCCCTGGGAGTGATTAACCATCCGAAAGAGAAGAAAGCGGCCAAAGTGGCTCAGGAGACTAAAACAGCGTTGGAGGTTGCGTATACATCGAATCACTTTACCCTTTCGTGTGATTAGCTTGGCATTGGAACAGATTCGAATGGGGCGTTTCCCGTGGGTAGATGTTCAGCTGTTGAAGTGTGAAAGCTACATCGAGCGAAGGCTTTACAATCGACTTTGGGTTGAAGGATACAAAATGAGAACGCAGGAGCCATGCGGGCGCTATAAAATTGACATCGCGATTCCAAAGTATAAGATTGCGATTGAATGCGATGGTCACGAGTGGCACAGCACGCCAAAACAAAAGGAACATGATCGAAAAAAGGATCGCTTTTTGAGGAAAAACGGGTGGACCGTCATCCGGTTTACTGGTAAGCGAATTGTTAATAGGCTAGAATCATGTGTTGAGCGTGTAAATAACGAGATCACGAAGAAAAAGCGATTATAGATGTGTAGAAATCTTCGATTTTAAGGGTGTTTTCGGGTTAGGGATAGGTAAATGTACCCCGAGGTAATTTTCGTCGCTCTACGGGGCTTCTAGACCCCTCTAAATCGATTCTGGATATCTTATTAGTATATCCGCGAATCTTGCTTTTTATGCCGGTCAAAATGACCGGCTATTTTTTGTGCAATTTTTTCTGAAAAATATGTTGACTACTGTTAACGTATGTTATACAATTGTTAACGAAAACAGCAAAAGGGGGTGAAATCAGTGGCTTCCACGCACATCAGGTTAAAAAAAGTAGAAGATTTCTGGCAGCGATTAAAATCAAAAAAGGCAATACTTGAGGCACAACTCAATGAGAGCTACACAAAGCAAGATGGTGAAGCCATCCGGTTACTTATTCAAGGGGAAATCAAGGCATTGTCTGAAGTGATCATGGAGTTGGAAAGGGAGTTTGGTTTTTAAATGAAAACCCTCCCGGCGGCATCCGGAAGGGATTTTGGAAAAACATATGGATCTTCATTATATCACATGAAAGGATGATCAAAATGCTAAGTTGTGACTGGCAAATCAAAGTGGGTATCAAAGAAAAAGCAACAGGCAAAATCATTGCTACTGCCCCGGTAGTATTAAATTTGACAGACTATCTTGATCAACAAGGAGCAGAAAAACGCGCTTTATATGAAGTAGAAAAAAGAAAAGGGACTTTAAAATCTGGATATCAGTACGTCGCTCTAGGTGCTCAGGTCTTATATCGGTAGGGAAGAAACATGAATCAACTAATACGCGGCGCAATCGGAAATTTGAAACAAGAGGGAATGCATTTGACCGAACCGGAGATGGAATTGTTGGAGGCGTACGCAGAAAAGCGGATCACCGAAGGAGAATTCAACCGCCGGGCGCTGGAGCTGGCGCTTGGCGAACCACAAAGAACCTACTGAGGAGGAACATGATGGTACTTTTTCGCCGGAGTCAATGTAGTGAATTGAGAAAGAATCAATTTGCTACTTTACTAGTGGAGTTCAAGGAGATCCAACATTGGGTGAATTGGGAAGGACGCTATATGTCCTCTAGAGAGCTGAAGAAAGTGTACGGAATTAAAAGGTCAACGCTTTTGTTGGTTAGTCAGTGGGAAAATGAAAATCCTATTCCCTTCGAGGAAGCGAAAGAACTCTTTGCCAAAGAACTGGGCCTCAGTGACCAGGAACGAAAAGAGGCTGAAGTCCTCTATGAAAAGTGGAAAGCTGAATGGGAGGAATGGAACAACAACGAAGAACCCGCTTGGGTCGTAGACGCCGACCAGGCGGGTTGGCTTGAGGAGCAGCAGTACTTGGAGTATGAAAGGCGGATAAACTCTCCAGCAATGGATGAGGCTCGCACCGCCTTCGTAAGTGCACTGAAAAATATGAAACGCGGCTCCTGATCGGGAGCGCATCCATGGAGGGAACGGGATGGAACGCGAAAAAGAGTGGATTAAGAAACAGATCGATTGCCTTGAAGAACAAGAAAAGGAGCACTTCCTGACTGAAGAAGAACGCCGAGCGCTTGAAAAATTACGCGAAACGATCGAGTTTGACTGTGAATGACCGCTTCCCTCCCGGCGATGATCGGGAGGGATTTTTCTTTTGCAGGCGAAGAAAAACAAATAGGGGGGATTGCATGAAGGAAGGGGAGATATGGTACGGTCGCCCGGGCACACCATATGAGGGTGTAGAGGCCAGGATTGATGTCGTCACCGTGAGAAAAGTGAGCTGTACATATAACCGGATCGTCGAGATTGATGGGATGAGGCTGGCCGGCGAAGTGATGCCGAAGGGGAAATTTATGCGGATGTTTGAGCAGGCCCAACAACTGAATTTATTTGAATGAAAAGAGGACCCGCAAAGGTCCTCTGAGGCTGATGACAAACCCCTGGCTCTTTTCATGAGAAAAGGGCTAGGGGTTGTATATTTCAGGGGAATAAACAGATAAAGGAAATTTAATATGCAGTA
>NZ_JAECVY010000019.1:0-33827 GCF_016055075.1 Thermoactinomyces sp. CICC 10522
GGCCCCGAAAGTGAAGGGGACCCAAGTGCTGGATGAGGTGCTGTCCGGGGAACCGCTCGACTTTCTTCTCTGTTTTTCCTCCGCCGCGGCGATTCTCGGCGACATGGGCGCCGGGGACTACGCCGTCGCCAACCGCTTCCTGACGGCTTATGCCCGGGAGCGCAACCGGCAGCAAAGGCAGGGTTTGCGCAGCGGCAAAACGCTGGTGGTTCACTGGCCGCTGTGGAAGGAAGGCGGCATGGGCTTGGGAGATGATGAGCAGACCCGCCTCTACCTGAAATCGAGCGGCCAGCGCGCGCTGGAAACGGAAGAGGGCCTGGACTTGCTTGAGCGCGTGCTGGGGCAGGAACAGACACAATTGTTGGTTCTGGCCGGCCAGCCTGACCGGGTGCATCGTTTCCTGGGGCTGTACAGGGGGCCGGAGCCGCAGCAGCCGGAACCGGCAGCCGGGCTGCCGGCCGGCAAAGGGCGCAGGCCGGAGATGAAGGGGCTCAGCGTGCGGCAATGCCTGGAATGGGATTTGCAGGAGCTCTCCGGCCAGCTGCTGAAAATCCCCCGCGAGAAACTGGATCTCACCAGCAACCTGGCCGATTTCGGTTTTGATTCGATCACACTGGCGGCGTTTGCCGAACAGTTGACCCGGCATTACGGCATTGAGCTGACCCCGGCGGTCTTCTTCGGCTATCCCACCCTGGGCAAATTGGCCGATTATTACCTGTCCGAACACAAGGAAGCGCTGGAGGCGTTTTACCGGGAAGCGCCGCCTGCCCCGGAAAGGAAGCCGGCGGTGGACATGCCCGTCCGGCCGGCGGCCGAACCGGAGCCATCGCGAAGGAAGCAGCCGGTGCAGGAGAAAGCGCGGCCTTCCGCAGTTCCCGAACCGATCGCCGTGATCGGGATGAGCGGTCGGTTCCCGGGAGCGCGCAATATTGAAGAAATGTGGCAGCATCTGCTGAACGGAGAGGATCAGGTGCGCGCCGCCGGGGCGGAACGCTGGCCGGGGAGCGGGGCGGAACGATGGAAATTCGGGGCCATTCCCGGTGTCGATGAATTCGATCCCCTGTTCTTTGAAATTTCGCCGCGCGAAGCCCGGAGCATGGACCCGCGTCAGCGGCTGTTGCTTCAGGAAGCGTGGAACGCATTGGAAGATGCCGGCTATGGGCCGGTGCAGATCAAGAACCGGAAGATCGGCATGTTTGTCGGGGTGGAAAACGGCGATTACAAGTATCTGACCGGTTTTGATGCCCCGATCACGTCCAACCATGACGCGATTCTCGCGGCCCGGCTCTCTTATGTACTCAATCTGAACGGCCCCAACCTGGCCGTCAATACCGCCTGTTCCTCCGGACTGGTGGCTGTCCATCTCGCCTGCCAGAGCCTGCGCAGCGGCGACTGCGATACAGCCATTGCCGCCGGAGTCAACCTGATCCTCGTCCCGCAGACGCTCGAAGCGATCGGGCAGGCGGGAATGCTCTCGCCGGATGGGCGGTGTTATGCCTTTGACCAAAGAGCCAACGGCATGGTTCCCGGTGAAGCCGTGGCCGTGGTCGTGCTGAAGCCCCTTTCCCGGGCGATCGCGGACAAGGACCCGATCCATGCGGTGATCCGGGGCAGCGGCATCAACTATGACGGCAAGACCAACGGCATTACCGCGCCCAGCGGGGTGGCGCAGACACAACTGTACAAAGAGGTGTATGACCAGTACGGGATTAACCCGGAAGATCTGGAGTATATCGTGGCCCACGGAACGGGAACGCGCCTGGGTGACCCGGTGGAGGTCAACGCGCTTCGCGATGCTTTTCAAAGCTATACCGACAAGGAAAACTTCTGCGCCCTGACCTCGACCAAAACCCATTTCGGCCACACCTTTGCCGCCTCCGGTCTGGTCAGTCTGATCAGCCTGGTGCAGGCGATGCGCCATGAGACCATCCCGGGCAGCCTCCATTGTGAGCAGGAAAATGAATACATTCGCTGGAAGGGCAGCCCGTTTTATGTAAATAAAACGAACCGGCCGTGGAAGGACAAGGAAGGGAAGCGGAGACTGGGGGCCGTGAGCGCCTTCGGGATGAGCGGAACCAATGTCCATCTGGTGCTGGAGAGCTATCCGGAAGAAAGGAGTGCGGCCCGGCACCGTCTTCCTTATTACTTGCTCGCTCTGTCCGCCAAGACCCGGGAGGCGCTGGAAGCGAAGATCAGCGACATGATCGCTTTTCTGGAGAAGGAAGAGTGGAGGGAAGAAGATTTATTGCCTCTCAGTTACACTCTTTTGAACGGACGCCAGCATTTCCGCCATCGCTGTGCCGTGGTCGTACAGGGCAGAGAGGATGCCATTTATGCATTGAAACAAGCGGCCGGTCAAGAGAAAATGCCGCATATCGTTCACGGTCAGGTACCGAACCGGTTTACCGGCCAAAAAGCGATTCAAACGTATGTGCGTGATCTGCTCAAACAAAGCGTCGGTTTGCGTGAAGATCCTGTGCAGTACCAGGAAACCCTTTTGGCCTTGGCCGAGTTTTACTGTCAGGGCTATGAGCCGGAATGGGAGCTGTTGTTTGCCGGAACAGATCCGCACCGCCTGCATCTGCCGACTTACCCTTTTGCCAGAAACACTTACTGGGTACCCGGAAAAGAGCATGGGACGAGCAGCACCGAGCAGGGGACACCGCCGGTTTTGACTCCGATGGTTTTGCGCGATCCCGTTGTTCACCCGGAGGCGCCTCAACCACCAAAGGTTTCCGTTCCCGGGAAGCGCACGTTGCCGGACATGCCTGCCGTGATCGGAAACCATCAGCCCAAACCGAAACCGGGGCGGATTGTCCTGTCGCCTTTAACTGCAGAAAAAACAGATTCTTTGGCCGCAGGAGCGGAGGCAGCCGGAGAGAGCATTGAGGAAGAACTGGCAGCAATGCTGGCGGATGTCCTGGTCATGGACCGGGCCGAGCTGGATGCGGAAACGCCGTTTATTGAGCTGGGGATGGACTCGATTGTCGGAGTGGAATGGATTCAGTCCGTGAACAGACGGTATGGGGTGGAGCTTACTGCCAACATCATCTATGAATATCCTGATCTCCGCCGCTTTGCCGTCTTTTTGGCACAGGAGATGAACGGACAGGAGCCGGCCGGGCTTTCCGCAGCTTCCCTGGTTCCGCTTCCGCCCGAATTGCAGCCTGCCGCAAAAACGGAGGAAACCCATCCGGCTGTTTCCCTCTCATCTGTCTCCGGGGAAGACGTACTGGAATTTTTGGTCTCCAGTTTGGCGGAATCACTTTCCATGGACAGAGAAGAGGTGGATATAGATGCGGAGCTGATTGATCTGGGACTGGACTCCATCATTGGTGTGGAGTGGATCCAGGCGGTGAACAAGCGCTACGGGATCTCGCTTACCGCCAACAACATCTATGAATATTCGAACCTGCGCCGGTTTGCCGCATATCTGAAAGAGAAACTGTCTGATGCGGGAAAAGAAGCGAAGCAGGAGCCGGCCGGGTTAAACCTGGAGGAATTCATACGCCGGGTTCAGGCAGGCGATATCGACATTGAGGAGGCCGAGCAACTATTGCACCGGGGAGGCATCACAAAATGAGCTACAGCCCGTCTGATTTGCAAATCACTGGGGCAGGCATCACTTCCGCCATCGGTCAGGGTAAAGCCGCCTTTACATCTGCCCTGATGCGGGGGGAGCATGCCTTCGGAATCATGAAACGGCCGGGCCGGCAGAAGGGGACTTCCTTTATCGGCGCGGAGATCGCGGAACTTTCCTATCCGGATCGCCTTTCCAAAAAACTGCTGCGAACGGCATCCTATTCCGCCCATGTGGCCTTGATCACCCTTGAGGAAGCATGGCGGGAGGCGAAGTTGGATGAGGCCGATTCCGCCCGGATCGGACTGATTGCGGGCGGGTCCAACTTTCAGCAGCGGGAATTGCTTCAAACCTTTGAAGCTTACCGTGACAAGCCGCATTTTATCTCTCCGGCTTACGCGCTTTCCTTTATGGACAGCGATATTTGTGCGCTTTGCACGGAACAGTTTGGCATCCGGGGATTCGCTTGTACCGTCGGCGGTGCATCGGCGAGCGGGCAATTGGCGGTAATCCAGGCCTGCCAGGCGGTACTCTCGGGTCAGGTCGATATTTGCATCGCCCTCGGGGTCTTGACCGATCTTTCCCATATGGAGTGTCAGGCCTTTCGCTCTTTGGGGGCGATGGGTTCTGACCGCTATGCGAACCGGCCTGATTTGGCCTGCCGCCCTTTTGACAAGAACCGGGACGGCTTTATTTACGGGGAAAACTGCGGAGCCGTGGTGATCGAACGGGCGGAAACGGCTCGAAGACGTGGAGTCAAACCGTATGCCCGCATTTCGGGATGGGCGTGGGGGATGGATGGAAATCGCAATCCCAATCCTTCCTTTGAAGGCGAGGTCCGCGTCATTCGCAAAGCATTGGGGCAGGCCGGACTCGCTCCGGAAGAGATCGATTACATCAATCCGCATGGAACCGGTTCACGCATCGGGGATGAGACGGAGCTACGGGCATTGGCTGAATGCGGTCTTGCGCATGCCCGCATCAATGCGACCAAATCGGTCACCGGCCACGGCCTCAGCGCAGCGGGGATCGTGGAAATCATCGCCACCCTCTTGCAGATGAAGGAATCACGGCTTCATCCCACCCGCAATCTGCAAGAACCGATTGACGAATCATTCCCCTGGGTGCGGGGCGAGGCGCTTCCGGCCGATATCACCCATGCCTTGAGTTTGAGCATCGGCTTCGGTGGCATCAATACCGCGATTTGTTTGAAAAAAGAAATGTAATCTTCGGGAGGGGATCAGCACATGGTTGCTGTCGGAATTGAGGCAATGAATGTTTTTGGCGGAACCGCTTACCTGGACGTCATGGAACTGGCTCAGCATCGGGCATTGGATGAAACCCGCTTTGAAAATTTATTGATGAAAGAAAAAGCCGTAGCACTTCCCTTTGAAGACCCGGTGACCTGTGGAGTAAATGCGGCCAAGCCGATTGTCGACGCTTTATCCGAAGAGGAAAAAGAGCGGATCGAACTTCTGATCACCTGCTCCGAGTCGGGGATCGACTTTGGCAAATCGATCAGTACTTACATTCACCACTATTTGGGGCTGAGCCGAAACTGCCGCCTGTTTGAATTGAAACAAGCCTGTTACTCCGGGACTGCCGGTTTGCAAATGGCCGTCAATTTCATCTTGTCCCAAACCTCTCCCGGTGCTAAAGCGCTGGTAATCGCCAGTGACATCTCGCGTTTTTTGGTTGCGGAAGGGGGCGAGGCGCTGACCCAGGACTGGTCTTATGCGGAGCCCAGCGGCGGAGCGGGAGCAGTTGCCCTGTTGATTAGCGAAACCCCTTACCTGTTTCAGGTGGATGTCGGGGCGAACGGCTATTACGGCTATGAGGTGATGGATACCTGCCGACCGATCCCGGACAGTGAAGCCGGAAATGCCGACCTGTCTTTGCTGTCTTACCTCGATTGCTGCGAACAAACCTTTTTGGAATACCAAAAACGCGTCGCCGATGTCGACTACCGGCAAACGTTCCAATATCTCTGCTTTCACACGCCGTTCGGCGGGATGGTCAAAGGAGCGCACCGCACCATGATGCGGAAACTGGTGAAGGCCAAGCCGCAGGAGATTGAGGCTGATTTTGAGCGGAGGGTGTTGCCGGGGCTGAGGTACTGCCAGCGCGTCGGGAATATCATGGGGGGCAGCGTTCTTTTATCTTTGCTGAGCACGATCGACCAAGGGAACTTTGATACGCCGAAACGCATCGGCTGTTTCTCCTACGGCTCGGGCTGCTGCTCGGAATTTTACAGCGGGGTCGTGACACCTCAGGGGCAGGAAAGGCTGCGCCGCTTTCAAGTGGAAGAGCAGCTGAATAATCGCTACCGTTTGTCGATGGAGGAATATGAACAATTATTGCTCGGCAGCCATGCAGTGAAATTCGGAACGCGCAACGTGAAGCTCGATCTTGACTTCATCCCGGGGGCATTGGACGCGACCCGTGGAAAAAACCGTTTGGTTTTGGAGGAGATTCGTGAATTTCATCGGGAGTATCGGTGGTTATGATGGAGTATCAAACGGTGAAGGTGAGGGAGCAGCAGCAGATTTGTTTTTTGCAGTTTTATCGTCCGGAGGCGAACAACACGATCAATGACCGCATGGTGGAGGAATGCCATCACGTGCTTGACCGGTATGAGGAATCAGCCAAAATCCTGGTCATGGAAGGGCTGCCGGACGTTTTTTGTTTTGGGGCCGACTTTCAGGAGATGCATGACCAGATGGCAAACGGCAGACAGAGTGAACGCAATCCCGGGCGCTTATATGATCTGTGGATGCGCCTGGCAACCGGCCCTCTCCTGACCATTTCACACGTGAGGGGAAAAGTGAATGCGGGAGGGATCGGATTTGTCGCCGCCAGCGATATTGTCCTGGCTGAACGGACGGCGCAATTCAGCCTGTCGGAGCTGTTGTTCGGCGTGTTTCCCGCGGCGGTGCTTCCGTTTCTCATTCGCCGCACCGGCACGGCCAAAGCCAATTACATGACGGTCATGACCAAGGCGATCTCGGCCGAACAAGCCGCATCCTGGGGACTGGTCGACGCTTGTGACGATGACAGCCGCTCTTTGCTCCGCAAGCATTTGCTGCGGCTGAAACCTTTATCAAAAAGTGCGGTAGTGAAGTACAAGCGCTACATGCAGAGGATTAGCGAGCCCCTGGCGCAGGCAAAGCCGATCGCCGTCAAGGCCAATTTGGAAATGTTCTCAGACCCGCAAAATCTGACCGGAATCTATCGGTACATCGAAACGGGAAAGTTTCCCTGGGAGGAATGAACCCATTTTGCTAAAGAAAGGAGCGAGCGGGCGATGGCATCGGTTGTTCACTTTCAGGAAATCGAGCCGGAGATCGTGCTTTTGACCATGGAGGACCGGGTTCATAAAAATACGTTCTCAAAGGAGTTAATTGACGGTTTGCTTGAAGCCTTCGCCGTCATTGAGGCGAGCAATGTCTACAAAGTTGTGGTTTTAACCGGATATGACAGTTACTTCGCTTCGGGCGGAACCCGGGAGGGGCTGCTGGCGATCCATGAAGGCAGGGAGAAATTTACCGACAAGAATGTTTACAGCCTGGCGCTGGACTGCAAAATCCCTGTCATTGCAGCGATGCAAGGGCACGGCATCGGCGGTGGCTTTATCATGGGCTTGTTTGCCGACTTTGTGATTTTGAGCAGGGAAAGCGTCTATACGACCAATTTTATGAAATACGGGTTTACCCCCGGGATGGGCGCAACTTGCATTTTGCCGAGGAAACTGGGAATCAGCCTGACTGAAGAGCTGTTGATCAACTCCGGAACGTACCGGGGGGCGGAATTGGAAAAACGGGGGATTCCTTTCCCCGTTCTGCCCAGAGCGGAGGTTCTTGGCCATGCCCTGGAATTGGCGCGTCAGATTGCCGAAAAGCCGAGGTATTCCCTCATCCTGCTCAAAGACCATCTGGTTGCCCCGATTCGCGAAGAACTGCCGTCGATTGTGGAGCGGGAAGTGATGATGCATGAAAAGACGTTTCACCAGCCAGAGGTGAGAGAGCGAATCAATGCGCTGTTCGGGAAATGACGGGGGTGAATGGCCGGTATGAATACAAAGGAACTGTTTCGCGCGCTGCAAGCCGGTGAAATCAGCCCGGAAACCGCCTATGTCAAACTGGCGGAATTTTTGGATAAAAGGCAGCGGAGCAGAGAGGATTCCGCTGCGGAAAGTGATGGTCCTGGCGGCAAGGGAAATGAGCTGCAAACCCGGCTGCCGGCAGTGGACTGGGGTGAGATTGCACCGGGGATTGTGCAAGTGACGATGCAGGACCGAATCCATAAAAATACCTTTTCCACGGAGTTGATCACGGGGCTGATGGAAGCCTTTGCCGCGATTCGCTCCCGGCCCGACTTCAAGGTGGTCATCCTGACCGGCTATGACCGCTATTTTGCCTGCGGGGGCAGCCGGGAAGGCCTGTTGGCTCTGTATGAGGGAAAGGCCAAAATGACCGATCTCCATCTTTACAGCCTGGCTCTGGAGTGTGAAATCCCTGTCATCGCGGCGATGCAGGGACACGGGCTTGGCGGGGGATGGTGTCTGGGGCTGTTTTGCGACTTTGTCATCATGAGCCGGGAAAGCACATATGCCTGCAATCACATGAAGTACGGATTTACCCCCGGGGACGGGGCGACTTTGATCTTGCCTGAAAAATTGGGAAACCCGTTGGCGCAGGAGATTTTGTTTACCGGCAAAAACTTCAGGGGGTCGGAATTGGCGGCGAGAGGAGTGGGCATTCCGATTTTGCCGCAGCGAGAGGTTCTCCCTTATGCCTTGGAGCTGGCCAGGGAGTTGGCGGAGAAACCGAGGGAAGCCCTGATCCTGTTGAAAAAACATATGGCTGCTCCGCTGAAAGCGCGTTTGTCCGAGGTGGTGGAAAGGGAGTGGGAGCTTCAGGAGAAAACCCTGGTTGGGAAACCGGAGGTTTTGGAAAAAATGTTGCCGGCTTTTGAGCCTCTCTCCGGCCCGCCTTCCTTTCCGGAAATCAGGCATCTGAATGCGCGTTTTTCCGGGCGCCCCGTTTTTTGGCTGCACGGAGAGGGGGGAGGCCTGGAGGGGTATCAGACGATTGCGCAGAAGAGCGGGCGGCCCTTTTACGGGATTCAGGCGCGTGGGCATATGACGGAGGATGCGCCGATCAGAGGAATTGAGGCGATGGCTTCCTACTACCTTTCCATCATTCGCTCCCGGCAGCCCGAAGGTCCCTATGATTTGGGCGGCTATTCGCTGGGGGGCGTGCTCGCCTATGAAGTGGCGCGTCAACTGCAGGAAGCCGGGCAGGAGGTTCACAGCATTGTCATGCTGGATACCCTGGACCGTTCCGCTTGGGAAAAAGTCCGTTTAAGCAACCGGACGAGAGCGTTGCAGGCAGTCAATATGACTCTGCTCAACCGGACGCGCCGGGATTGGCCATCCGTCAGGGAAAAGCTCATTCATCAGGAAGAAGCCGGATTTCCAGGAGACGAAGAGGAATTTTTGCGGCAACTGATCCGGTTGGGAAGAGAGCGCGGATTGTCTCTGGCCAAGACAGAAGAGGAATTGTTGAGGTTGTTTCAGCAGAATCTCCGCGTACAGGAGGCGTTTCAGCTGGATCAATACCCGCTGTTGCCCCTGCCGGACCCTTCCGGGGTGAGCTGCTACTATTTTCGCAATCAGAGCGGCCTGTTTTTCGGTGAACTCCAGCCCTATCTGACAACCGCCTCTGATCAAATTGCCATCGACCATGAATGTTACTGGAGCGGTTGGGAGCAGCTGTTTCCCCGGTTCAAGCTGTTGGACGCCTCTTCCTCCAGCCATATGACCATGCTGTTTGAACCCGCGGCCCAGGCGGATATCGGCAAAGTTTGCGAAGCGTTGTATGCGGGGACGGACGCTGTTCGGACAGACCGCTAAAAGCGATGAAAGGATGGAAGAAGATGAAATTCAGCCTGATGACCTATTCGCTGGTGCCCCTCATGAGAACAGGGGAAATGAAGCTGGAGGATGTGGTCAGGTTTGCCGCCGATGAGGGGTTTGAGGCGATTGAGTTGCTGATGTTTGATTTCAGCCGGCCGGCGGGGGAGATTACCGGTCTGCTGGACAAATACGGGATGAAAATTTCCTGTATCGATGCCTTCGTTGATCTGGCTGCCGGCAAAGAGGATGTCTATGCGGAAAACATCGCATTGGGCAAGCGGATTGTCGATCAGGCGGAGGAGCTCTCCGCACCCATGGTCATGCTCGTTCCCGCGTTTGCCGATCAGATTCAAAGTGAGGCGGAAAAGCTGAGCGTGCTCCCGAAAATAATCCAGGCGTTGCAGGAGATTACCGCTTATGCCCAATCGAAGCAAATCACCGTCACCATCGAGAACTACCCCGACCTCAGAGTGCCTTTTTGCAGTCTGGCTGAGATCGAAACGATTCTCCGGCAAGTGCCCGGACTCAAACTGACACTGGACTGTGGAAACATGCTGGTGGCCGGGGATGACCCGCTTAAAGCCTGTGAGAGGTTGGGAAAAGTGATGGTCAATGCTCATCTCAAGGACTGGCAGGTTACTGCGGACGAAAGCGGGACCCTGTGTGCGGACGGCCGATATTTGAAGCCGGCCGTACATGGCCAGGGGATCATCGATTACCGGTCGCTGTTTCGGAAAATGCTGGAGCAAGGCTATGACGGCTATCTGGCTTTTGAATATGAAGGGGAACACAACTGCAAAGAGGCGGCCAGACAGGGGATCCGGTATCTTCGGACGGAATTGAACCGGCTGCTCAATTCCCGGGGATAAAGAGATTGCCCGTTCAAGCCGGACAGAATTGGGAAAGAGAGGGAGAAGAAACCATGTCAACCGTTCTTTTTTTAAACGGCCCTTCACATGGCCATGTCAATCCGACATTGGGCCTGGTCGCGGAGTTAAGCAACCGTGGAGAAAAGGTGATTTACTTTTGCACCGATGATTTTCGGGAAAAAATCGCCAGGACCGGCGCGATATTCAAAAGCTTGGGGGATGGGGCCAAACTTCCGAAAGGCAATCCCCGGATCGACAAGAACAAACAGTTGTTTGACATCGCTCTGCGCATGTTATTATCCACGGAAAAAGTGGTTCAGCATATTCTGGAGGAAATCAAAGAGGAAACCATCGATTACATGATCTACGATTCGATGTATCCGGTCGGCAATATCATTTCACAAATTTTGAAGGTACCGGTGATCTGCTCCCATGCCGTTTTTGCCAGACCGGAGGAATTGGCTCCGCAAAACGAAAACACGGTCGGCATGGAAGTGATGCAGGATCACCCGGCTCTCGGCGAGTACAGGAAAATGGTCGACCGGCTGAAAGAAAACTATGGAGTGGAGATGCCGCAGCTGACCGGGATGATCACCCATTATGGCGATCTGAACATTGCTTATACGGCGAAAGAATTTGTGACAAGGCATGAGGATTATGATCCAAGTTTTCGTTTTATCGGCGGACCCGAAAGTGTTTTGGAGGAAAAGATCGATTTTCCTTTTGACAGACTTGAGGGCAAAAAGGTGGTATTCATTTCGTTGGGAACGGCTTTTAACAATGCAAATCCGAATCTTTACGATGTATTTTTCAACGCTTTCAAGGAAGACTTGGAAACGGTGGTCGTGATTGCAGCCTACAATACCGATGTTTCCCGGTTCGCGATCCCGGACAACTTCATTGTAAGACACTATGTGCCGCAACGGGAAATTCTGAAATATACGGATGTGGCTGTCACGCACGGGGGATTGAACACAACGAGCGATCTGGTCTATCAGCAAATCCCCTTTGTCGTGATCCCGATCGGCGGCGACCAGCCGTATATGGCTGGCAGATTTGCCAGTCTGGGAGCTTCAATCACTCTGGACAAGGATACGCTGACGCCGGAAATCCTCCGTCAGGCGCTGGATCTGGTGTCAACCGCGCCGGAGTATCGGGTGAATCTCGGGAAAATCAAGCGTTGGTTTGAGGAAGCGGGGGGCTGCAAGAAAGCGGTCGAGGAGATAATGGCCTTTAAAAAAGAGCGAAACATAGGCTGACGGAGATCGGCTTTTCCATACGAAACCCCTGACAACCGGTCTGGCGCCAAGGATGTCAGGGGACGGGCAAAACAAAAATATATGTTGAAATAATCAGATAATTGAACGACCGAAAAACATTTGACATGAAAGAGGGGAATAAGGTAAAATGGGATATCAAAATAAATAATAAATTATCCCAACCCTAATATAACATAAACAAAAAGAAAAGTCAACCGTTTTTGTGAAATTGTGCTGAGGGTTGGGCCGCGGTGTCCCCCCTTGATTCCCGGGGTTTCGAATGGTCGGTCAGCAGTTTCCGTTTCCCTCCCGATTTTGCCTGAGTTTGATCCCGGGTTGTATCTGCAAGACATGATGCTTTTTGAGCAAATTTGTTTCCGATGAAAGGGGGCAAAAGGCGGGAAGTCGTGCTTTCAGAGAGGAAGGGAAGCTCATGTATTTATCCCGTATATTCAACGCAATCAATATCTCGGTTCAGGAAAAGTATATGACCGAAATTCTGGAACTCAATGAGAAGACAAAAGAATTTGGTTTGATCTTGACTCCCGATGAAGTAAAAAACATGATGGTCGCCAGAAACAAGGTGTTGCGCGATTACGGCCGGGTGGAACTGGGCATTGAAGTGACGAAGGAATTGATCGAGATATTTTCCGAATCACCGTATATCCATGAAGACAATTACGCGGCAACACTTACGGAACTGCACGAGATCTTCTATTATTTGCGAAATGAAACGGAAGACAAAATCGGCGATTTCAAACTGATCAGCATGATGAAGGAGATGTTTGACGGTGAGTGTGCGGGTTCGGTGGAACTTTTAAAAAGCAGACTGGAGGAGTTTGCCGAGAATTTCCGAAGCGAATCGCTGCGTGAGTCTTTATTTGAGGGGGAGGATTAGGTTTGGAGTTTGAAAACGACAAAGAGAGATCCGGTCTTGTTTCGCGCAGCAAGATAAAAAAAGCGAATCTCCGGCGGAATCAATATACGATATCCCTTTTGAATGAAGGACTTCGTGCCGGATTGCTCACCGGTCAGGAGGTATATCGCATCCAGGCTGGATTGATGGGCATTCTGCAGGATTTGATCCGGCGCTATACGCAGGGTGAAAGTTCTTCCGTGACCTCTGAAACGGCAGAAAGTATCATGGCCTCCCTCCTCTACGCTGTTGATGCCTATACCCTTCAATTCATCAACCCGGATCAGGCAGTCACCGAGCTGAAAACAGGCAATATCCGCAACATCTACGAACAAGGATTGGAATTGTTGCGCCGGTTATTTGAAGAAACGAAGCAGCTCTATCAGGAAGTAAAGAAAAACAAATTGGATGTGCCCGTCGATGCCTACAATATGACGATCGATGAATCGTTGCCGATCTTTATGAAAAAGTACGGCATTGTTTTTGATGCCCACAATACCATGGCCAGCATCGATTATCCTTTGGCGGTCGATGACATGCGCCTTCAGGGCGTCTTTTATATCCGGCAGTATCTGGAACGCCTGCAAATGGAGACGCGATTTTGCCGCAGATTCGACCGGAGGGACTTGCTGGATCTGCTGACCGACTATGGAAAAGTGTGCAGGTTTGATTACCGGATTGAATTGTTCAACATCTTTGAGTTGGTATTGAATAATGCCATCTTTTCGATTTTATCAGGGGGGGATGCCGGTCAAATCAGAATTTCCGCCAATCAGTACAACCGGTTGCAACGGATGTTCAGCCGGCTGAATGCCTCACAGATCGCCGCCGCCATTCATCAGGCGATGGAGCGGCTGCAGCACGAGATGAAAACCGATCCTCCGCTCACAGACTATATGAACCAGTGCCGGAACAATTTGATTCAGCGAGTGATCAACGCTGCAAACCATGACAGCTTGGAAACCGTCATCATCAGGGAAAAAGAAGTAAAGACGAAATCGATTGTGCTCTTGCTGAACGAAGCGGATCGAATGAGCGACGTCCGCTTGCGCCGATTGCTGGACGAAATGATGCGGCTCGAAACAAAAGAAGAAAAAGTGCAACTGATCAGGGATTATTTTTCTTCCCTGCATGACTATTTGGATCTGCTTGATTCCGGTTGTTTGTATGGAGATGAATATGAAGCGCTCTTTGCCACTTTTGGCGACATGGAACTGGCGATTTTCGCAAAAATCGTATTTTATGAGGAGCTGCGCGCCGATTTTCTCGATTTTCAATCGATCGTGGCTGCCGGAAAAGACGACGAGAGCGAATGGAAAATGCATTACGTTGAGTTTATGCAAAAATTGAGTGATGACCGAATCAATGCCATTGGCAACCTGATCAGTGATATCGATTATGAGGAAATCCGGTTTTATTGAGATGCCGGCCCTTTTAGACCGGTTTTAAGCAGAAATCATTGAGTTTTGGAGGAAATGCGCATGAACAAAACCAACGCGTTGAGTGAAGAAAATACCATAAAATTACTGATCAGCTACTCCTTGCCCATGATTGTCGGCTTGTTTGTCGGCGCCTTCTACAACATTATTGACCGGGTGTTTATCGGAAACGGGATCGGTGACCTGGGGATTGCCGGGATTGCCGTTTCCTTTCCCATCATGATGACCATCATGGCTTTTTCCACCCTGATCGGAACCGGAGCGACCGCACTCACTTCCATTCGCCTGGGAGAGAAGAACACCGCTGAAGCTGAGAAAGTGATGGGGAACGCTTTAACCTTGCTTATCATTGTCTCGATTCTTTTTACCGTTCCCTGTCTGATCTTTCTGAATCCGATTTTGAAAGCATTTGGCGCGAGCCCGGAAGTGCTGAAGCCGGCGGCCGATTATATTTGGATCATTTTGTTGGCCAGCATCTTCATGATTGTCGGCTCGGGCATGAACAACTTTATCAGAGCGGAAGGAAACCCCAAGAAAGCGATGTTTACGCTGTTGATCGGGTCGGTGCTGAACGTGATATTGGCTCCTCTTTTCATTTTCGGCTTTGGCTGGGGGATGCAAGGTGCAGCGCTGGCCACGGCCATCTCTCAGCTGGTTTCGGCGCTGTGGGTTTTATCGCATTTTTTTCTGAGCAAGAGCCTCTTGAAAATCCGCGCCAAAAATATGCGGCTTGATGGCAGGCTGGTCGGGAAAATTCTGGCCGTGGGTGTCGGCTCCTTCATCACCCAATTGGCGAGCAGCGTGTTGTTTGTCATCATTAACAATGTGTTGCTCCGTTACGGCGGAAATACGGCGATCGCAGGCATGAACGTCGTCAATGCCGTGCAAACATTCATTATGCTGCCCGTATGGGGGATCAGCCTCGGGATCCAGCCGATTATCGGCTATAACTATGGTGCCAAAAATTTTGAGCGCGTGAAGAGCACATTGAAAACGGCGTTGATTATTTCCACGGTAATTGCCAGTGTCGCCTCGCTCTTCGTTTATTTCCTGCCGGAGTACATCGTTGCCATTTTCAACAGCGAAAGCCGGCAATTGATTTCTTTCGGCAGCCATGCGCTGGTCACGTACCTCCTCTTTACCCCGCTGATCGGCCTGTCCATCGTCGGTTCGGGATATTTTCAGTCTCTCGGCAAGGCCAAACAGGCGATCCTGTTAAGCTTAACCCGGCAAGTTTTCATTCTGGTTCCGGCCCTGCTCATTCTGCCGAGGTTTTTGGGGGTTGAAGGAGTGCTGATTTCCGGGCCGATTTCCGACTTCTGTGCGGCAGCAATTACCTTCGGATGCGTGGTTGCGAATCTGAAACAAATTCAAAATCAAATGAAAATAGGGACGACTGCCGTTCAGTCCGAACCGACCGGTATAGCGGGCAGCAGCGAATCTTAACTTCTCAGATGAAAGCGGAGTGATATTGTGAGCAAGAGGCTGATCATGCAAATTGCCCTGCCGGTTTTTATTGAGAGCGCGCTGATGATGGCTGACAGCATCATCCACGTCATCTGGGTGGGCCATCTACTGGGAGGGTTGGCAGTAGCGGCCATCGGAGCCTGTTTTCCGATCATCCTGGCTTTCGCAGCCATCGCCGGCGGAGCGGCCAGAGTCGCCACAACCCCGATTTTGCAGCATTTTCAAGCCAAAAATAAGGAAAAGATGCAGACCTATGTGAACCTGTCCTGGTCTTTCGGTGTTTGTCTGGTCGTCATCATGACCGCAGGGGGATATTTTTCTTCCCGATCGCTGCTTGCCTTGTTTGGAACCCCTGAATCTGTCATCGGGCTGGCGGGCGGCTATCTGCGGATCATGATGCTCGGTTTTGCCGTTATGTACCTGTCCTTCCTCACCGTTTCCATGCTCAGGGCTGTCGGAAATGTCGTTGCCCGGATGCTGTTCGTGGCGGTTTCCATCGTGGGAAATCTGGTTCTGGTTCCCCTGTTTATCGAAGGAACCGGTCCGTTTCCGAAATGGGGATTAAACGGGGTTGCCATTGCTGCGCTGATCGTTTCCGTCGTCGCCATCATCGTCAGCTTGTGGTACATCCGGCGCCGGGTAAAAGGTCTCCTTACCAGGCCGACCGGTTGGCAATTCAACGGTAAATTAATGGCCGCCTTCTTGCCTGCGGGGATGCCGGTCTTTATGCAGCAGTTGATGCTGGCTTTGGGCTATGCCTGTATCCTGTTTTTTGTCAATCCCTTTGGCAGCGATGCAATTGCGGTTTTTTATGTGACCAGCAGGATCGACTCCATCGCCGCCATGCCTTCGATCGCAGTGATGATTGCGATTTCGGTGCTCACCGGAAAAACATTGCAAGCGGGCAGGTTTTCGGAGATCCCAAATCTCTTCCGCCGGGGACTGATCGTCAACCTTCCCGTCGTTCTGCTCATTTCTCTGCTCTGTTTTTTCGCTCCTCATTTCATCATGGAGCTGTTTATCAATGATCCGAACATTGTGAGCATCGGAATCGGATATTTCCGAATCGTCAGTCTCGGTTATATGCTCTTCAGCGTTTTATACGTGTGCAACGGCATTATCACCGGGGTGGGGAAAAGCGGGATCATTACTCTTTTTTCTCTCGCTTCCCTCGTTGTGGTCAGGGTGCCGGCCGCAGCATTCCTTACACAAGCTGGTTTTAAGGTGAACGGTGTATGGTTGGCCATCCTGGCCAGTTTTGTCGCGCTGGCTGCCTGCAGTCTGTTCTACTATCTTTTTGGTTCATGGAAAAAAGGGTGGAAGATGACGGTCATGGAATCTTCAGGGATGAAATCATGAGGGATAAAATGGTTTTTATGTTTTCCGGTCAGGGTTCGCAATACTTTCATATGGGAAAAGCGTTTTATGACCACGAACCTGAATTCCGGGAACAGATGAACCGGTTGGATGCCGTTTTTCAAGAGCTTTCGGGCAACTCCCTGGTCCGGTATCTCTATGATGAACGTCGCTCCAAAAGCGATGAATTTGTTGATTTGATCTATACCCATCCGGCCATTTTCATGGTTGAGGTGGCGACGGCCCACATGCTGATGTCGAAAGGGATCCGGCCTCAGGCGGTGATCGGTTCCAGCATGGGGGAATATGCTGCCGCCGTGGTCGCCGGCGCGCTGGATGCGGAAGACGGTTTGCGCTGTCTGTTCGATCAAGCCCGTCTGCTCAAGGCGCTCTCTCCGCCCGGGGGGATGATCGCAGTTCTGGCTTCGCCGGCACTCTATGATGAGGTACCTGTCATTCACCATCATGCGCAGTTGGCTGCGGTGAATCATCAGTCCCATTTTGTGCTGGCGGGAAATGAAGAGGGGCTGGATGTGGTTGAGAGATATCTGCGAATGAAGGATATCACGCACCTGCGTCTTCCCGTGACCGTCCCGTTTCATTCTGCGCATATTGATGCCGCGGGAGAAGCGGTGCGGGAGCGTTTGTGGCAAGTTACGTTCCGGCCTCCGCGCATTCCGTTCTATTCTTCAGTGACCGGAAGGCGGATGCCTCATTTGACAGCGAATTATTTTTGGGATGTTTTAAGACAACCGATCCGGTTTGGCGAGGCTTTAAATGAAGCGGTCGCCCATGGAGTGACTTTTATTGATTTGGGACCTTCAGGTACCTTGGCCAACCTGGCAAATGCTCACTTCCGGACAAAACGGGATCTTCATGTTTTCAGCCTGCTCTCCCCGTTCACCGGTCATCAAAAGGCTTTGGAAATGTTGTATGCCCGGTTGCTTCAGCCGTGAATCCCCAGAGTGAGGAAGTGAAATCATTGAATCCATCCGGTTCCTATCATATCAAAACGATTGCCAATAATGTGGAGGCTGAGATCAATCGCTTAAAGGCGCAGGTCGACTTGTTTTGGCAAAGTGAATGGAAACATTACCAGGAGTTCGGTCTGGATCAAGCCGGTTCAATTGTGGAGTTGGGATCGGGCCCCGGTTTTCTTGTGGAAAAACTGTTGGTACATATTCCGGGAGCCGAGGTGACGGCCGTGGAGATCGATCCGCTCCTGGTCGAGTATGCCGGTAATTATTTGGCAAAACAAAAGTTGGACAGGTGGCAGGTGATTGAAGGCTCGATCACGGATACCGGGCTGGAGGATGATTCGTTTGATTTTGCCATTGCCAGATTGGTGCTGGAGCATTTGCCTGACCCTCTCGAGGCCGTTCGGGAAATTTACCGAATCGTAAAGCCGGGAGGGAAAGTGATCGTCATCGACAATGATTTTGAAATGCACATCATGACCTATCCGCCGGTTTCCGGTTTGCGCGAGCTTTACGATGCTTATTGCAAGGCGCGTGCGGCTGAGGGAGGCAATCCGAAAATCGGGAGAGAACTCCCGCGCATCCTGAAAGAAGGCGGTTTTACCGATGTGGAATTTGAAATCATCAGTGCCCACAGCGCGCTTCTGGGGGATGAGATGTTTTTCAGATCGGAGGGGATCGGGATCCCGTATAAGCTGGTTCAGGACGGCTTTTTATCCAGTAAAGTGCTGGGGCAAATTTCCCTCGGTTGGAGAAAAATGATCCGGGATGAACATCATTCGGTTATTCGCCAGCTGTATATGGCGGTGGGGAAGAAAGATTGATCAAGCGGGAAGCACAGCCGGTCTTGGCATCATGCAGCCTCTTATCCGCCGAAGCAGACTCCCTGGTTTCTTCAGGAAACTTGGGAGTCTATTTTTGAATGCGGGGCCTGCCCCGGAGCCTTGAGAGAGGAGGATGTGCATGAAAGGGATTGTTCTGGCGGGCGGCACTGGAACCCGTCTCTATCCGTTGACCAAGGTGATTTGCAAGCAACTGTTGCCCGTCTACGATAAACCGATGATCTACTATCCATTGTCCGTCCTGATGTTGGCCGGGATCAGGGATATCCTGATCATCTCCACCCCGCAGGATACTCCGCTGATTCAACAATTATTGGGGGATGGAGCCGATCTCGGCATCCGCTTGTCGTATGCGATTCAACCTTCACCTGATGGGATCGCCCAGGCTTTTCTCATCGGGGAAGAATTTATCGGCCGTGACCGGGTGGCGCTTATCCTGGGGGATAACATTTTCTACGGTCATGGTCTGACGCCCATTCTGCGAAGAGTGGCGGCGAGGAAGAAGGGGGCCACCATTTTTGGCTACAACGTCAGAGACCCGCAGCGCTTCGGTGTGGTAGAATTTGATGAAGCGAACAGGGTGATTTCAATTGAAGAAAAGCCTGCTAATCCGAAATCTAATTATGCTATCACCGGTTTTTATTTTTACGATAATGATGTGGTGGAGATTGCCAAACAGATAAAACCATCCGCCCGGGGAGAGTTGGAGATAACCGATGTGAACAAAGTCTACCTGGATATGGGAGCCCTGCACGTGGAATTGATGGGGCGAGGGTTTGCCTGGCTGGATACGGGAACGCATGAAACCCTTTTGCAAGCTTCCCAATTTATCGAGACGATCGAGAAACGTCAGGGTCTGAAGGTGGCATGTCTGGAGGAGATCGCTTACCACATGGGCTATATTCGCGACAAAGATTTGCGGAGATTGGCAGAACCGATGCAGAAAAACGAATATGGGCAGTATCTGCTCTCGGTGATCGGGCGCAAGAAAATCCACAACGGACAGGAGGAAGCAACATGAAATTGCTGGTGACCGGGGGAGCCGGCTTTATTGGGAGCAACTTTATCCGCTATATGGCGAACCGGTATCCGGAATATGAGATCATCAATCTCGATCTGTTGACTTACGCCGGGAATCGGGAGAATTTGCAAGACGTGGAGACACATGCCAACTATCGCTTTGTCAAAGGGGACATTGGCGACAGAAATCTGGTGGAGTCGCTTGTGGGGAACGGGGTGGAGGTGATTGTCAACTGCGCGGCGGAGTCGCATGTGGATCGCAGTATCAAAAATCCGGATATTTTTGTTAAAACCAATATCGTCGGGACGCACGTCCTTTTGGAGGCGGCAAGAAAACATAAAGTAAAAAAATTCCTGCAAGTATCTACTGATGAAGTGTATGGCTCACTCGGCGAAACCGGCGTTTTTACCGAAGAGACAGGGCTGGCTCCCAACAGTCCGTACTCGGCCAGCAAAGCAAGTGCGGATCTGTTGGTTCGCGCTTATCATGAAACGTTTGATTTGCCGGTAAACATCACCCGTTGTTCCAATAACTACGGCCCCTACCAGTTTCCGGAGAAATTGATTCCGCTGATGATTACCCATGCCCTCGAGGATCAGGAATTGCCCGTTTACGGGGACGGCCTCCATGTGCGCGACTGGCTGCATGTGGAAGACCATTGTGCGGCCCTTGACAGGGTGATCCATCGGGGCAAGGACGGAGAAGTTTATAACATCGGCGGAAATAATGAGAGAACCAATCTTGAAATTGTAAAACTGATTTTGAAGGTTCTCGGGAAATCAGAGGAATTGATCCGATTTGTCGAAGACCGGTTGGGCCATGACCGGCGCTATGCGATCCATTCGGCCAAGATCCAAAGAGAATTGGGCTGGAAGCCAAAGTATACTCTCGAAGATGGCCTCAGGCAAACCATTCAATGGTATCTGGACAACCGGGACTGGTGGGAACGGATCAAAAAGCGCGCGAACGGGTAATGGCCCTGCCCGGAATGTTGGATTGTTCTGTGTTCACTTCTTTTTCTCATTTGGTAAAATGAGCTTGTTCTCATAAGTAGAGAATTCAAAAAAATAAGGAGTGCACAGACAAAGAATGGATGGGAATCGTGAAAAAGTTGAAGCCAAAATGACAAACCAGGAAGAACCGCACATTGCCGGAGATTTGTCGGGAAGCAAACCCAAGCCTTTCCTCAGCGTACGTTCAAAACGAAAGATGTATAAAATGATGTCCTTTATTTTCAGCGTCATCCTCATCCCGCTCATCATGACCATTCTGCTCAGTGCTTACGAGGATGAAACCAATGCCTGGGTGCGTCATTTGTTTGCCGGGAAGAAGAAAGAGACCTATACCGAAACGATCAAAAGGCTGGCCGCCAGCGGCAATCTGCCGGACTACCGATGCGGCCCGATCGGGACTGCGATTCAGGAAGTGATAAACCGTTGCGGAAAACCGGTTAAGCGGACGGATGTTTATGAGATTGACGGTTCCAATTCGAGCCTGTTCTATCTCGATGGAAACAGCAAGTTGATTGGGCTTGATTTTCAAAATGAAAAGTTGAAAAGCATCATGATCCAGGCGCGGAAAAACGAGTCGTTGCTGATCAGCGAGGTCAAACGCGTTTTCGGGCCCCCCTCCGAAACCAATGAAGGAAAATCGGATATGTCGGATCTTGAGACGTATTATCAATATAATTTGAACTCTTATCACGTAACCTTCTCGTACAGCTCGAAAACCAATAAATTGGACAGGTTCACATTAGAAACCACCAGCAACTTCCCTTATGACGGCAGACCGCGCACCCAGTTTGTAACAGCCGCCCATCCGGTGGGCAGCGACAAACGGATCAGCCCCGAGGGTGGATTGTCGGCGGCGAAACAGCTGAAGCAGTGGATCAGCCGGGGGGACCTGGGCAACTACGATTGCGGGCCGTTGGGCACTTCCCTGCAACAAGTGGCAGCGGGCACCTGTGGTGATTATGAAAACAATGTGTCTTCCCGTATAGTGAGTGACCAGGAGAAAGGGCTGGGCTTTCGGTTTAAAGACAGGGAAATACAGCTCAAATTTTTCAAGGACCGGTTGACATCGATCAGCGTCAGAGAAACGGAACAACCTCTTCCGATCACCAAAGAGAACATTGAGCGGGTGTTTGGAAAACCGGATCGTGACAAAAGCTCCTTTGACATTCTTGACGGGAAGTTTGTCTCCTACAAACTGAATGACAAAAAAGCGGACTTTTTCTTCAACGACAAAGGTGAACTGGATTATATCTGGCTTCGCAAGAGCGGACTCTACGATGATGAATTCGGCACTTTGTTGCCGCAGAACGAATAGGAAGGAAAGCCGGTTATCAAGGTCGCATTTTATGATTGACAAGTATGATTTTGGGGAATAATATTATATAAAATATTCTATATTTGTTGATTGAATTAAATGGGATCCTGTCGCCATAATCTCGACTAACATACTTGAGATTATAAAGATCGAAGGATGCAGCCCAATCTGACTGTTTCTATTTTCCAAGGCGGATGGGTTTCCTTTATGGATGGAGGGGATCTTCTTGTCTGATCATCCATACGGGATTGACGAACAGTGGATTGAGCGCATAATTCGGGCATTGGAAGGGCTGAAATACGGATCTGTATTGATAACCGTTCATGATTCCAGGATTGTTCAGATTGACCGCACAGAAAAAATAAGAGGCTGACACTCAAGAATCATTTCCATAATCAAATATTGCGCCGATCGGACAACCGAAGGCTCCAGTAATCTTGCCATGCACAGGCAGGTTTATTGGAGCTTTTTTATTTTTTGAATGGAGAGGAGAAAAACGGATGAAAAGGTTATTGATGTTACTGGTTTCGCTCAGTTTGGTGGCAGGGATTTCGGGATGCGGCCCATCCTCCGGATCCGGGAAGAACGAAGTGGAGCTTTTGAATGTTTCATATGATCCGACCCGTGAATTTTATCAGGACTTCAACCGGCAATTTGCCGCGTATTGGAAGAAAAAGACGGGGGAAACGGTGACGATCAAACAGTCGCATGGCGGTTCGGGGCAACAATCGCGGTCAGTTCAGGACGGATTGGATGCAGATGTGGTCACTTTGGCCCTCTCTTATGATATCGATGCGATCGCCAAGAAGGGCCTGATCAGCCAAGACTGGCAAAAGAGGCTGCCGGAGAACAGCTCGCCCTACACTTCGGCGATTGTCTTTCTGGTGAGAAAGGGAAATCCGAAAGGAATCAAGGATTGGGATGACTTGGTCAAACCGGGGATATCCGTCATTACCCCCAATCCCAAAACTTCGGGCGGAGCAAGGTGGAACTATTTGGCCGCATGGGGTTATGCACTGAAAAAGAATAAGGGAGATCAGGCGAAAGCAAGAGATTTTGTGACCAGATTATATCGGAATGTCCCTGTCCTGGATTCGGGTGCGCGTGGGGCGACGACGACGTTTGTGGAGCGGGGAATCGGTGATGTGCTGTTGGCTTGGGAAAACGAAGCACTGCTGTCGCAGAAAGAGTTTGGCAAAGACAAATTTGAAATTGTGTATCCCTCGCAAAGCATTTTGGCGGAACCGCCGGTAGCGGTTGTCGACAAAGTCGTGGACCGGCACGGAACGCGCAAGGTGGCACAAGCTTATCTCGACTATTTGTATTCGGATGAGGGGCAGGAGATCGCCGCCAAACATTTTTATCGTCCGCGTTCGCCGAAAGTTGCGGCAAAATACGCAAGCCAGTTTCCGAAAATCGATTTGTTCACCATCGATGAGGTATTCGGCGGTTGGGAAAAAGCGCAGAAAACCCACTTTGCCGACGGAGGCATCTTTGATCAGATCTATCAGAAAAAATGACCGGTTTGCTGAGAAAGTGAAGGGGGAGGTTTCATGGCGAAAAGGTTGGCAAAAAAGAGCATCATTCCCGGATTTGGCCTGACTATGGGCTATACCCTGGTTTACCTGAGTCTGATCGTACTGATTCCGCTCTCGCTGATCTTTTACAAGACGGCCAGTTTATCTTGGAAAGAGTATTGGGATGTGGTGACCGATCCGCGAGTCATCGCTTCTTACCGGCTCACCTTTGGCGCATCCTTTGTCGCTTCCGTCATCAATGCCGTATTCGGGACGCTGATCGCCTGGGTTTTGGTTCGTTATGATTTTATCGGAAAACGGCTGGTGGACGGGATTGTCGATCTGCCGTTTGCGCTGCCTACAGCTGTTGCCGGGATCGCTCTGACTTCGGTCTATTCCGACAACGGATGGATCGGCAAGTTTTTGGCTCCCTTGGGGATCAAAGTGGCTTTTACTCCGCTTGGTGTCATAGTTGCTTTAACTTTTATCGGCTTTCCGTTTGTGGTGCGAACGATCCAGCCCGTTTTACAGGACTTGGATCATCAGTTGGAGGAGGCTGCTTTTTCGCTCGGGGCCAGCCGGCTGCAAACCTTTGTCAGGGTGTTGTTTCCTCCGTTGTTGCCCGCACTCCTGACCGGCTTTGCCCTCGCTTTTGCCCGGGCTTTGGGAGAATACGGTTCCGTAATTTTTATTTCCGGCAATATGCCAATGGTGACAGAGGTGACCCCTCTGCTCATCGTGACCAAGCTGGAGCAGTATGACTATGCAGGAGCTACTGCGATTGCTTCAGTGGTCTTGATTGCTTCCTTTATCTTGCTTTTTATAATCAATTGTTTGCAATGGGTTAGTGGCCGGCGTTATTTCATCGGATAAGGAGGGAGGAATATGCCGAAACCGGTTCAGCCTGCGGCGTTGGTTCGCTTTTTGCTTATTTTTGCCGCCCTTATTTTTCTTTTCCTTTTTCTCATCGTACCACTGTTTGCCGTTTTTTCAGAAGCCCTGAAAAAAGGAATTTTGGTCTACATTGAATCCGTTGAGGATGCGGATGCGCTCTCGGCGATCCGTTTAACCTTGCTCGTCGCGGCGATTTCCGTTTCTCTCAATACGATTTTTGGAATAGCCGCTGCCTGGGCGATTACCAAATTTGAGTTCAGGGGAAAAAACCTGCTCATCACGCTCATTGATCTGCCCTTTGCCGTATCCCCCGTCATATCGGGATTAATCTTTGTGTTGCTGTTTGGTGCGCAGGGGATATTGGGACCGTGGCTGGAAGCGCATGATATCAAAATTATTTTTGCAGTTCCCGGCATGGTGTTGGCGACTGTATTTGTAACGTTTCCCTTTGTGGTCAGAGAATTGATCCCGGTCATGCTGGCGCAGGGAAAACAGGAGGAAGAGACGGCTTTATCCCTCGGGGCAGGCGGTTTGCAAACCTTTTTGCGCGTTACTTTGCCCAATATAAAATGGGGGCTGTTATATGGGGTGATTTTGTGCAATGCCCGGGCGATGGGCGAGTTTGGTGCGGTTTCTGTCGTCTCCGGGCATATCCGGGGAATGACCAACACCATCCCTCTTCATGTAGAAATTCTTTATAACGAATACAATTTTGTTGCAGCTTTTGCAGTAGCCTCCATATTGGCGGTATTGGCGATCATTACCCTCATCATCAAGAGTTTAAGCGAATGGAAGACGAAACGCCTGTTAGAAGCAGCAGAGGAGGAACAGTGAAATGGGAATTGAGGTGCGCAACGTTTCTAAAGCATTCGGTTCCTTTCAGGCGGTTCAAAATGTCAGCCTGAAAATCCCGACAGGTCAACTGATGGCACTGCTCGGGCCATCCGGATCAGGCAAAACCACACTGCTCCGGTTGATTGCCGGCATGGAGAGGGCGGATCAGGGTCAGATTTTCTTTCACGGTGAAGATTATACCAACCGCAGGGTGCAGGAGCGGAAAGTGGGCTTTGTCTTTCAGCACTATGCGCTCTTTCAGCATATGAATATTTTTGAAAACATCGCTTTCGGATTGAAAGTGCGCCCTCGGAAAAAGAGACCATCCAAACAAGAGATATACGAACGGGTGACGGAATTGCTGCGCCTGGTGCAGTTGGAGGGATTGGCCAAACGTTATCCGGCCCAACTTTCCGGCGGACAGAGGCAACGGGTGGCCCTTGCCCGGGCATTGGCCGTTGAACCCAAAGTGCTGCTGTTGGATGAACCGTTCGGAGCGTTGGACGCCAAAGTGAGACAAGATCTTCGTCGTTGGCTGAGACAATTGCATGAGAAGTTGCAGATCACCACTGTCTTCGTCACCCACGACCAGGAGGAAGCGCTGGAGATGGCCAACCAGGTGGTTATCATGAATCGGGGACGGATCGAACAGGTCGGAACACCGGAAGAAGTTTACCGTTCGCCGGCCAATGCCTTTGTCTACACATTCCTCGGCAGAGTCAATCTGTTTCATGGCCGGATTCATCAAGGGAAAATCAAATTGGGTGAGCATGAGTTGGATGTGCCGGGAATTTCACATGCGGATGAAGTTCCCGCTGTGGGTTATGTCAGACCCCATGAAATCGGCATCAGCCGCGAGCAATCGGAAAAGACCAGCATTTCGGCCATTGTCCGTCATATCAACCCGGTCGGGCCGATTGTGCGCTTAAATTTGAAAAGAACCGATACCGGTGAATTGTTTGAGGTGGAAGTAAGTGACGAACGGTACCGGGAATTGGACATTCAAGTGGATGATACCCTTTACGTCAATTTGAAGAGCATGAAGATTTTCCTGGAAAACTCCAAAACCGAAGCTGTTGCGGAAGAATCGGACTTGGGCGAAGCGGCCGATTCCGGGCCGGTCTGGGATGAGCAGGTCGCGGAGTGAATGAAAGGGATGAGTGTTTTTCTGCGGTGACCTTTGCGGAAGGAAACAATGGACTGGAAAAAGAAATTATTTTTAAAGCATACATCGCAGTTGGAGGGATGAAAATGGAGGACTGGTGGAAACAGAGCAATCAGGATCTGAAGCCGGAAAACCCAAAATCCAACTGGGTGACCGGAAAGGACGGAAAAGAAGATGCCATTCCCCGGCAATATCTCGGAGCGAAGCCAGATGCACAATTGGATCACAAACGAAAACATCCTTGGGAGAATTGAAGAAGATTGCAGGCCGTCTTCCTCAGACCTGTATGTGATCAGCTGAATCCGTCGGCATAAAAAATGCCCGCTGATCAGATGGGAAAGCTGCCGGCAAATCGGGGAGCGCTTTGAAAAAGCCGGCAGGAACCGAAACAGAAGGGGATGGGTGCTTTCTGCGGTAACTTTTGGCCGGGGGTTCCTGGAGCGGAATAGAAGTATCAGCACCCGACATATTCCTGTTTTAGGAGTTAGCAAAGAAGCAGACCCGTTTGATGACGGGTCTTGCTTTTTTCTGCCGGTTATTTTTTCTTCTTGACCCCTTTTCTCGCCGGTTTTCGCAATCCCCGCGGAATGTCAAACTGCCAAAAAGTGCCGCCGAATCCGCCCGTTGCCGATCTTCTGGTAAAGGTGACTCTCTGCGTGGTGGGATCCACACTGATTTGGAAACTTAAGTTGCCGGACCCTCTGGTCACCCCCCGTGGGACATCGACCCAGGTTCCTCTTACGACGTTGCCGCTTCGGATTCCGCGAAACACATTCGTAAAGTTATCCCCATCTCCGGCATTTCCCAGTCCAGTCCACCAAATGGTGTTCCCGATTTGCCGGACATAATAACGGCCGCCATCATCACAATCGTACACACCCGTCGGATTGGAGATGGTCCCTTGTGCTGCTCTCACTTTTTTCTTGGGAATCAGTTTGTTTCCGGCAATCAAACTGCTTGTGGACATGGAATCACTCCCTTTTTTCAAAGTCAATTTATCGTATGAAAAAAGAGAATGATGGTTTGTACCAAACGACCATTTCTGTTTTTTGGCACAAATATGAACGAATAAATGAATAACTCTGCTGATTTCCTGGTGTGGAAGTCTTGCTTGAAAACGGAAAAGATGCCCGCAGTACACGGGCATCTTTCTGAGAAAGCCGTTTATCTTTTTCTTTTGACTCTTCTTCTTGCCGGTCGTCTTAATCCCTGCGGAATGTCAAATTGCCAGAAGGTTGCGCCGAATCCGCCCGTTGCCGATCTTCTGGTAAAGGTGACTCTCTGTGTAGTCGGATCCAAGCTGATTTGGAAACTTAAGGTACCAGACCCGGTGTTTGTTCCCCGCGGAACATCGACCCAGGTTCCGCTGACGACGTTTCCGGTTCGGGTTCCGCGAAAGACATTCGTAAAGTTATCTCCAGTTCCTCCGTTCCCCAGTCCAGCCCACCAAATGGTGTTCCCGATTTGCCGGACATAATAACGGCCGCCGTCATCAGAGGTGTAGACACCCGTCGGATTCGCAACCGTCCCTTGTGCCGCTCTCAATTTTCTCTTCGGAACAGCTTTGCTTTCTGCGGATAATTTTTTCAACATCTCATCACTCCTTTTGAAATTTACACTCTATGATATGAAGAAAAGAGGATGATAGTTTGTGCCAAAAACCAATTCTATTTTTTTAGGCTCTCCGGATTGGTAGAGACGATGGAATGCCCCGATCTTTTACTTTCAGCACACGAATCTGCTCCAATTCCACGGGGTTGAGAGGTTGAACGTAGGCAAAGTTATGATTGGGAGGGGGGCTTGTTGCTTTCCCCAGGCCTGAAGGACGGGCGATTCTGATTTTTAAAGCCTGGACAGCCCAGTGAATTGGGTAATTGACGGACATGATTCCATCGTCCGTTCCGGCCAAAAGGACCGCGGCAGCAAAGTTGTCCCGATCCCGCAGCCAGACAGAACCGGAATCACCCGGAAGAGCGCTGGGTTTGCTCCCGGTAACAATCGTTTGGTTGCGGTAATAAAATGTGGTTTCCTCAGGCAGATAGTAGAGCACTTTGATATCGGTATGGATCGACTCAACGATTCCCCTGACCATCCCCGACGTTCTCCCTGTTTTTTTAAAGCGTTCCCCCACTTTATAACTGATCAGATGGCCCGGCAATGCCATTCGCTGACCTGATTCTCCCGAAAGGTATCTGGGGTCCAGGAGATCATTGCGATCCGGAATGGAGAGGGCAGCATCGATATAATTTACCCCGTTTCGATTGAAAGGAACATATAAAAATGCTCGTCCGATCCGATCCCTTCTGAGCTTCCCGCCATCGGAAGGTCCCGGCTGAATCGTTTCACTGAACTGATTGGTATTGTAGTGAGTGAGAACATGATTATTACTCAAAATATACAGTTGGGGGTATTTGGAAAACGCGGATACTATCACTCCGGCTGTCCCTGTCCCATCGGCATTGCCAATACTGGCTCCCCCGGGCACGGGACGAAGGCGGCTTTGCCAACTCGGGAGGGCGGATGATTTGCGAAATCGTGGATGATGTGTGGTGCAGCGTCCTCTTTGAATGATTCGCACAGGCACGGCGGAATTTTTTCTGATCGCTTTCATTATTGCTGATTGCAACGAAGAGTGAATGGAGGCGGATAAGTTTTTGCAGGTATATAGATTGAGACAAGCACCTTGGGAGGGAACCTTCGGATTGGCGTATCCTATTCCGATTCCTATTACTTCGGGCCGTTTCATGATCATGGGGGCAAGTCTGTTTTTGTGTATCAGTGCTTCATAAAAAGTAGCCATTTTCTCTCCCCTTTCGAGTGGATTTACCATAATTTATGATTGCGTGATTCATAAGGTTTAAGATAACACCCCAGAGGAGAAGTCCGTCCCTTTTTGAGCGTAGTTGAACCGGAGGAGGATAAGTCATATTTGGACAGCAGAGCCGATGAATTCGGACGGATCGTCATTCACCGGACACGCCCTGGAAAACTGATTGAAGGGGGTGTTTTTTGGTTGACAGGCGATGGGAAAGAGGAGATGGAAGTGTATATCTATTTAAAAAATTATGTTATGATATAATTCTAGATTTTTATTGATTGGGAATATTTACGGGCAGGAAGGTGAACCTCGGTGACCATTTATTTTTATAGAGTGAATGAACCATATGGTTGTTTCTCCAATTTTTCGGCGCATGGTTTCATGCTGGACGGAAAATGGTGGCCCACCAGTGAACATTATTTTCAAGCGCAAAAGTTTGCGGGAACCCCCTATGAAGAGAAGATTCGCCTGATAAAAAGCCCGAAGGACGCTGTGACCATGGGCCGGGATCGCCGTCTGCCCCTGCGCCAAGATTGGGAATTGGTGAAAGATGAAGTGATGCGAAAAGCGGTGTTGCAAAAGTTTAAAAGCCATCATGACATTCGGGCGATTTTGCTCTCCACCGGCAACCGGGAGATTGTGGAAAATTCACCCGTTGATTATTATTGGGGTTGCGGAGCAGACGGAAGCGGCAAAAATATGCTCGGGCAGATTTTGATGGAAGTCAGGGAAGAGTTGCGCCGGGAAGGAAATCGATCATGATCCGGGTATGTGGTCAGATATGAGACTCATACCCGGATGCCGAAATAACGCAGGAGCTCTTCATCAAACTGTTGCCGGGACGAGATGGGAAACTTTTGTTGCTGTCCGTTCCGGGTGATCGTCAAAAAGTTGGAAGTGAGGGTGATTCGTCCGTCCCTGGTGGCAATGGTGCACATCGCTCTCTGTGTGAAATTGGAAGAGGGCGAAGTTTGATGGTATTCGCACATCTCGGTGAATGCGTCCAGCTCATACGACTGGGTCGTAAACCGGAACTGTGTGGACCAATCGCCATTCTCCTGTCTTTGCAGGAGATAGTGATCCCGGATTTGGTCGGGAATGATGCGGTACCGGCCGCTGATGTCTTCCACTTCCTCACCAGTGAGCGGGAGCGGAAGCCGGCAGCTGTTCCCGAAGCCGACATCGACTAAATAGGGCTGATCCAGATGAACCAGCAGAGTCAAATGATCGAATTCCCGGCCATAAGAACCGTCCGGATTCCGCACGCGCGCAGAGATCCGTGAGGTGACAAATCCGCACTCCCGCAGCAGCCAGTCAAACAAGCCGTTCAGTTCATAGCAAAAACCGCCGCGACGTTGTTCCACGATCTTTTTGTAAAAAGCGGGCAAAGATATGCGAATGGGTCGGTTCAGCGGGATGTCCAGGTTTTCAAAGGGAACGTGTAGCAGATGATTCTCCTGAAGAAGCGACAGGAATGCCCGGTCAGGATGTTTTACGGCTTTGATCCCGATCCGTTCGAGATAAGCGGATCGTTTCATGGGAAATCAACTCCTTGGAGATCAGAGAATGTCCGGCATGCAAATGGATGCAGAGCCCCCGGGAAGAAGAGGCGATGGCGGTAACCTCAGTGAATATCCCGTTTCTTGAAGCGACCGCCCTGGATGTCGTGGATATTGCCGATCGCCAGGAATGCCTGGGGATCAATTTCTTCCACAATCGATTTCAGTTTCGCCTCTTCCAGACGGGAGATCACACAGAAGATCACTTTTTTCGCATCGCCTGTATAGGCTCCCTCGCCGCTCAAATAAGTGACCCCCCTCCCCAGCCGGTATAAAATCACTTTTCCCAGCTCTTCCGGATAGTCGCTGATAATCCAGACCGATTTGGTTTCATTAAAGCCTTCAATGGTAATGTCAATCGTTTTGAAGGCGATAAAATAAGCCATCAAGGAGTACATCGCCCGGTCCCACCCGAAGACGAATCCGGCGCTCCCGAGAATGAACAGGTTGAAGAACATCACTGTTTGGCCGACAGACAGTGGAATTCGCTTGTTGAATAAAATAGCCAGAATTTCCGTCCCGTCCAAAGAGCCGCCATAGCGGATCACCATGCCCACACCGGCTCCGAGGATGATTCCTCCGAATACCGCGGCCAGCAACGGATCTTTGGTCAGTCCGGGAACGGGATGAAGCAGGTTGGTTCCGACTGACATTGCGACGACGCCGATTAACGTGGAAATGGCAAACGTTTTTCCGATTTGTTTATAGCCGAGAAAGAAAAACGGAAGATTGAGAGTGAAGAGCAAAACACCCAAATTAAGTCCGGTGAGGTGTGACAGAATAATCGAGATGCCGGTAATCCCGCCGTCAATGACGTGGTTGGGCACCAGAAAAATTTCCAATCCGACAGAGACAAGAGCAGCGCCTGCCAAAATCAAGATAATCCGCTTTACCATGTTGGCAAAGGGCAGTTTTTTATGCTCTTTTTTTGCGGGTTCCAATTGTTTGGCTACAGCTTCCATCTTTTGCTCCTTTCCGTGAAAGTTTGTTTTTTTCAATTATCGCGTGTGGTGGGGCGAAGCAGCGTTTTCTGCCTTGTTGATGATTGACGAAAGTCAGGCAACCTGCTTCACCCTTTCTTAAGTGTAATTCAGGGAAATTCCCGTTATTTTGCCTCCAGCCGGGTTGCCGGTTTGGATTCCCATTCCAACTTGATGCCTCTGGAAATGAAAATCCCTGCTGCCGATACTGCCAGCAAAATGACGAACAATGATGCTTGGCCCACCAACAGACTGACCAGAGTCGATGATATCATACTGCCAAAATAACGGAACGTGGAAAAAATGCCTGAGGCCGTCCCCGACAATTCTTTGCTCACCGATTGCAGAGATGCCGTCTGCATGGCGGAGTTGCCGAGTCCGCCGGCCAATCCCCCCGCGATCAAGGCGAAGAGGAGATAAGGGATTGACGTTGATAGATGAAGGAACCAATAAAGCGCGCTGGCAAACACGGAGATTGCAAAGGTCAGTGCGATCATCTTGCGGTTCCCCCACCGGGCTGTCAGCTGTCCGCCGATCCATCCCGCGGCAGACATGGAAATGGAGAAAACAAACATGACCAGTCCCACCTTCTGGGTTGAGAGGTGGTAGTGGGATTCCAGAATGAGGGGCATGGCCAATAAAGTGGCGTACATCACAAAATTGCTGAGCAAAATGGAAAGATTGGCACTGGTGAACGTGCTGTCTTTAAACAGTGAAAACTGAATCAAAGGATAGGGGGCATGCAGCTCCCGATATACGAATAAAGCGGCGAAGATGGCGAACAGAACCCCCAGCACGATATAGCCCGGAACCGTTTGCGGATGAGTCAGCAAAATCAACATGGCAAAACTGACGGCCAGATAAAGGGAACCGGGCCAGTCGAGTTCTGCTTTTTTGCGCACCTCGCTTTTCGGCAGAACGAACCATGTGGTGGCGATGGCGAAGATGAGAAAAGGCACATTGACCCAGAAAATCGACTTCCACCCCCACAAGCTGATCAGGGTGGAACCCAGCAACGGTCCGATCGCCGCCCCCAGCCCCATGCCCATTCCAAACAGCCCGAACACTTTGGCCATGCGCTCTTTGGATACGGCATGGCGAATGATGGCGCTGGCATTTGGAGTGGCCAGTGCGCCACCGATTGCCTGAATCGATCGGAAAGCGATCAGCCAGGGCAGGTTGAACGAAAAGGCACAGGCGATGGAACCGAAGAACAACAGGGCGAGTCCCCACATGTAGATGCGGCGGTTACCGTAGAGATCACCCAGCTTCCCGGCGATCGGCTGGGTCACGGCCATAACGATCAGGTAAATGGTGACCACCCAGGAGATGGAGGTTAAACTCTCATGAAAAAAGGCGGAGATGGCCGACAAACCGACGGCGATCATGGTGGAATTGATGGGGACCAAAATCGTCCCCACCAACAACGATACAATTAAAAGGAGTTCCTTGCCCTTAGTCATGGATCGTCACCGTCCCGCTGCTTCCGTCAACGGTGACCGTATCGCCGTCTTTCAGCTTTGAGGTCGCGTTCCGGGTACCGACGACAGCAGGCAGGTTGTATTCACGGGCAATGATTCCCGAATGGGAGAGGATGCCCCCTGCATCGGTGACAACAGCCGCCGCCACCGTAAAGAGGATGGTCCATGTCGGCGTTGTCGTTTTGCAGACAAGGATTTCCCCTTTTTTCAGTCTGCCAAACTCTGCTTCACTGCGGATCACCCTCACCTTGCCGGTAAAAGTGCCCGGAGATGCGGCAAACCCTTTGAGTTCCCGGCCTTCATCTTTTTCTTCCACATTGCGCAAACCATGGACTTGGGCAATTTGCGGATTGGACAACAATTCAGGCGAAGGTTTGCCGAAATGGGTCGGAATGATCCGATTTTGGTTCCTTGCAAATTCCGCTTTGCGCTCTGCAATCAATCCTGAAGAATCCTGCGGTTTTTCCATTAATTTCAGCAATTCATCATAGTAGAGGAAGAAAATATCTTCTGAGGCTGATGACAAACCCCTGGCTCTTTTCATGAGAAAAGGGCTAGGGGTTGTATATTTCAGGGGAATAAACAGATAAAGGAAATTTAATATGCAG